>NZ_JBSFGJ010000926.1:0-1002 GCF_053596515.1 Nonomuraea sp. NPDC001684 | reverse complement strand
CGTGGGATCGCGCCGACGTCCTCTGGGCCGCCGTCGAACCGGCCCAGGGGACGTACGACGACACCGCCGTCCACGCCTTCGGCGCCCGGTTCGCCGCCGCCGCGCTGAACGGCGTCACCCTGCTCCCGGTCCTGGCCTACTCCGCCCCCTGGGCCGCCCGGACGACGGCGTACGGCTGGACGCACTGGGACGTGCGGTACGAGGTCGGCGCCGCCCAGGCGAACACCGGCTCGGGCTGGTCGCGCCGGGTGACCAGGACCCGGATCAGCACCGGCGAAGTCCTCCAGGACGAGGTCGTCGTGCTGCCCAAGGACAGGACGCCGCCGGCGGACCCGGCGAGGTGGAGCGCGTTCGTCGACCACGTCGTGGGGATCCTGCGCGGCACCTACGGGGTCGAGTACTTCCAGGTGTGGAACGAGGCGTACTGGTCGGCGGGGTTCTGGTACGGCAGCCCGTACGAGTACGTCGACCAGATCCACAAGCCCGCGTCGGCGGTGATCCGCGGCCACGGCGGCAAGGTCGTCTACGGCGGCTGGCCCTCGGTGGCGGCGATCGCCCGCTTCACCGCCCTGCTGACCGAGACGAGCGCCTGGTCCAGCATCGACGTGTTCGACGTGCACTACTACAAGCCGTCCGACCTGGAGTCGCTGCGGGTCGCGTGCGTCGCCGCGCTGGGGACGTCGCTGCCGATCTGGCAGACCGAGATCGGCTACTCGACCAGCCCCGCGGCGGCCGCCCTGGTGTACCCGGGACTGCTGCACTGGGCGATCACGCGCGGCCTCGCGCAGCGGCCGGACGGCTTCAAGCTGCTCTGGTACGCCTGGCAGGCGCCCGCCTCGGCGTCCGCCGCCGACGCCGGCCGCTACCTGCGCGCAGCCGACGGGACGCCGACCTCCCACGGCGTCTGCCTCGCCACCGTCGCCGACCTCTTCGACGGCGTGGTGCCCGAGACCTACGACACCCACACCAACGACGCCGGGCTCACGACGGCCCGGGACTGGG
>NZ_JBSFGJ010000925.1:0-1003 GCF_053596515.1 Nonomuraea sp. NPDC001684 | reverse complement strand
GGCACGTGGTCGAGGGGGTCGAGCCCGTGCACGCCGAGTTCCGCGTCAGGCGCGGCACGGGCGAGCTGCGCGACCTGCGCGTCGTGCTCGAACCGCTGATGTCGCCCGGGGGTCCGGTCGGCATGCACGGCGTCATCCAGGACATCACCGGCCGCCGCCGGGCCGAGCGCATGATGTCGGAGTCGCGCCGCCAGCTCCTGGAGGCCCGCGAGCAGGCGGCCGAGGAGCGCAACGTGATGCTGGCGCTGCGCGAGGCCATCCTGCCCGCGCCCACCGGCTGCCTCGACCTGCCGGGGGCCAGGATCGCCGTCCGCTACGTGCCGGCCGAGAAGACCGCGAGCCTGGGCGGCGACTGGTTCGAGGCCGCGACCACGCCCGACGGCCGCCTGCTGCTGGCCATCGGCGACGTGTCGGGCCACGGGCTGCCCGCCATCGCCCACATGGCCCACCTGCGCCACGCCCTCGTCGGCCTCACCATGACCGGCCGGCCCGCCGACCGCCTGCTGTCGTGGCTCAACGACCTCGTCCTCCACCAGCTGAAGGACACCACCGCCACGGCCGTCATCGGCCACCTCGACCCCGAGACGCTGCTGTTCAGCTGGGGGCAGGCGGGCAACCTCGACCCGATCCTGGTGCGCGGGGGCCGGGCGACCCTGCTGGGCAGGCCGCGCGGCGTGCTGCTCGGCGCGGACTCCGGGCGGCCCTACGAGCTGGCCCACACCCGGCTGCGCCCCGGCGACCTGCTGCTGATGTTCACCGACGGGCTGGTCGAGCGGCGCACCCGCGACATCGACGTCGGCCTGGAGCTGGTGCTCGACGCCGCCGGGGGCCTGTCCGCCCACGACCTCGACGCCGGGCTCGACCGTCTGCTGGCCGGCATCGGCGGCCCCAACCCCGAGGACGACGCGTGCCTGCTGGCCGTCGCCGTCCCGGAGCCGGACGGGAGGGCGGCGGGAGTGCGACCATAGACGGGTGCTCATGCTTCTGGACACACCGTCCCTCT
>NZ_JBSFGJ010000924.1:0-1009 GCF_053596515.1 Nonomuraea sp. NPDC001684 | reverse complement strand
GAACAGTACGGGGGACCGGGCATGACCTGTGGGCGTCGCGCGTTAAGGTCACAAGCAAAGCCAATCACTTACGACGCATCGGAAGGTGACGCTGTGACCAGCCCGCCGACCTTCTATCAGCCTGAGTCGCGAGGCCGTGAGAACGGCTCGTCCTTCCGGCTTGAGGACCAGCTTTACCAGCGCCTGCTGCGTGAGCGCATCATCGTGCTCGGTCAGGAGGTCAACGACGAGATCGCCAACCGGATCTGCGCCGAGCTGCTGCTGCTCGCGGCCGACGACCCCGAGCGCGACATCACGCTGTACATCAACTCGCCGGGGGGCTCGGTGAGTGCCGGTATGGCGATTTACGACATGATGGAATATGTGCCTAACGACGTGTCCACGGTGGTGATGGGCATGGCCGCCTCCATGGGGCAGTTCCTGCTCACCGCCGGCGCCCGCGGCAAGCGCTACGGCCTGCCGCACGCCCGCGTCATGATGCACCAGCCGTCCGGCGGCATCGGCGGCACCGCGGCCGACATCGCCATCCAGGCGGAGCAGATGCTCTACGTGAAGAAGACGCTCGCCGAGCGGATCGCCTTCCACACCGGGCAGCCGCTGGACCAGATCGAGTCCGACTCCGACCGTGACCGCTGGTTCACGGCCGAGGAGGCGAAGGACTACGGCTTCATCGATCACGTGGTGCGCAGCGCGCGGCAGGTGCCCTCCGTGGGCCCGGTCTCCTAGGGGGAGCTGACATGAACATCCAGAGCCGTTACGTTCTCCCCTCCTTCGTCGAGCGCACGTCCTACGGCGTGAAGGAGATGAACCCGTACAACAAGCTCTTCGAGGACCGCATCATCTTCCTCGGAGTGCAGATCGACGACGCGTCGGCCAACGACGTGATGGCCCAGCTGCTGACGCTGGAGTCGCTCGACCCCGACCGTGACATCAGCATCTACATCAACTCGCCCGGCGGCTCGTTCACGGCCATGACGGCGATCTACGACACGATGCAGTTCGTCCGGCC
>NZ_JBSFGJ010000923.1:0-1018 GCF_053596515.1 Nonomuraea sp. NPDC001684 | reverse complement strand
CGCTGCGCTGGGAGTCGCCCAACGCCTACTTCCCGATGCGCTACGCCATGGAGGACCTGGAGATCGAGGGCGTCCGGCTGCGGGCCGGCGAGGCGGTGCTGGCCTGCTTCTCCGCCGCCGGGCGCGACCCCGAGCGGTTCGGCGAGAACGCCGCCGACTTCGACGTGACCAGGCCGGCCGTGCCGCATCTGGCGTTCGGGCACGGGCCGCACTTCTGCCTGGGCGCGCCGCTGGCCCGGCTGCAGGCCGAGGTGGCGCTGCCGGCCCTGTTCGCGACGTTCCCCGGCATCCGGGCCGCCGGGCCGCTGGACGACCTGCCCCGGCTCACCTCGCTGCTGGACAACGGCGTGCGCGCCCTGCCGGTGCTGCTCGGCCCGCGCGCCACCGGCTGAGCTCCGCCGGTTTCTCCGTGATTGCGGATCTTCATGGGCTGCCTTCTCGGAGATTGCCGCATGTGAACGGGTCCGTTGCGGCGTCCGCGCCAGGCGTTCTTTGCTGAATATCCGGGTTCGGAAACCAGGATCGACCTCCAGGGGTATTCATGCAGACGCCCATCGCCCCCATCGGCGCGCACGGCATGCTCGTGTTCCTGTTGCAGATCGGAGTGCTGCTCGGCCTGGCCCTGGGGCTCGGGGCGCTGGCGGCCCGGTTCCGGCTGCCCGCCGTGGTGGGCGAGCTGTTCGCCGGGGTCGTGCTCGGGCCGTCGATCCTGGCGCACGTCGCGCCGGACCTCCAGCGCTGGCTCTTCCCCGCCGACCCCGGCCAGTTCCACCTGCTGGACGCCGTCGGGCAGGTCGGCGTGCTGCTGCTGGTCGGGCTGACCGGCATCCACATGGACCTGAACCTGGTGCGCCGGCGGGCGGCCACCGCGGCCGGGATCAGCGTGGGCGGCCTGGTCATCCCGCTCGGGCTCGGCATCGCCACCGGGTTCCTGCTGCCCCGGATGATCGTCCCCGACGGCACCGACGCGACGGTGTTCGCGCTGTTCATGGGTGTGGCGATGTGCGTGAGCGCGATC
>NZ_JBSFGJ010000922.1:0-1021 GCF_053596515.1 Nonomuraea sp. NPDC001684 | reverse complement strand
CTGGCCGGTGCTGTCGGAGCCCAACGGCGGCGCCCGCTACGGCGACCACTCCATCTCCAGCTACCACTACCTGCTCGGCACGCCCGGGTTCGCCGACTCCCACCGTCCCGACGTGGTCGTCACGCTGGGCCGGCCCGGGCTGTCGCGGCCGCTGCTGTCCTGGCTGAAGCGGACGGACGAGCACATCGTGGTCGCCCCCGACCTCGACCGCTGGCCCGACCCGACCAGGTCGGCCACCCAGGTCGCGCAGGCCGTGGAGATCCCGGTGGCCTCCGGCGACGACAGCTGGCTGCACGCCTGGCGGCAGGCCGACGCGGCCGTCCGGTCGGCCCTCGACGCGGTCCTGGACGTCTCCGGCACCTCCGAGCCGCGCCTGGCCCGCGACCTGGCCGACGCGCTGCCCAACGGCGCGCTGCTGTTCTGCGGCTCCTCGATGCCGATCAGGGACCTCGACCAGTTCATGCGGCCGCGGCGCGGCATCAGGCTGATGGCCAGCCGGGGCGCCTCGGGCATCGACGGGCTGGTGTCCACGGCCATGGGGGCCGCGCTGGCGCACAACGGGCCCTCGTACGCGCTGCTCGGCGACCTGTCGTTCCTGCACGACCAGAACGGGCTGATCCTCGGCCCCCGCGAGCCCAGGCCGGACCTGTGCATGGTGGTCGTCAACAACGACGGCGGCGGCATCTTCTCGCTGCTGCCGCAGGCGGCGGTGCGCGACCCGTTCGAGCGGGTGTTCGGCACGCCGCACGGCGTGGACCTGGCCTACGCCGCCGCCGCGAGCGGGACGCCGTACACGCTGCTCGGGGACGTCAGCGAGCTGTCCAAGGCGATGCGCGGCGAGGGGCCGCGGGTGGTGGAGGTGCGCACCGACCGCGAGGAGAACGCCGCCGTGCACGGCCGCCTGCGCGAGGCGGCCCAGGACGCCGTGCGGGAGTTCCTCAGCTCCTGAGCGCCTCCAGCAGGCGGTTGAGCGGGCTGTCGAGGCCGTAGCGGTCGGCCAGGGCCACCAGGGCCTCCGGGT
>NZ_JBSFGJ010000921.1:0-1021 GCF_053596515.1 Nonomuraea sp. NPDC001684 | reverse complement strand
CCATCGACCGGACCACCTACAAAGCCACCATCAGCACCGCCATGATCCCGGCCAGCCCTTGACGCCGTTACCCCAGCCCTAACTGAACGGCGTTGGGGCTAGACCCGGTCTGGAGGCCGGATCTCCTCCGGCAGCGTGACCGCGCGCACCACCTGGTCGGCTTCGTAGTCCACCTCGACCATCATGTGCCGGACCCACGCCGTCGTCTTCTTCTCGGTCATGAAGGCGAGGATGCCGTGGCGCTCATCCGGCGCGGACACCACACCGCGTGAAGTAGATGCCTGACGTCGGCGCTAGGTGCCGTGGCGGGCGATCAGCGGGCTGCCGTCCGGCGGCCGCCCCGGACGGCGACGTCTCACAGGATCTCGATGGAGGCTACCTTCGGAGGGCGATTCGGGAAGCTGATCTCGGTCCAGCGATTGATCCTCACCGAGTCGCCGTTGGCGTCGTAGTAGATCAGATCGTTGTTGCCGGTGGAGATCCGGTCGACCCACCATCCGCCGAAGTCCGTCCTGCCCCTGTTGGCGTAGCAGTCAACGCTCTGGCGTCCGCCGGAGTGTGACCAGATCTTCAGGAAGTTCTCGCCGCCCCGGCACTCGACGTGGTCGATGGCGAAGGCGGGGCCCCCGGGGACGGTGATGGTCAGTGCGGCGGCTGCGGTGAATGTGGCCAAGGTGGTCAGTGTGCGTCGCACGATTGTGGTTCCTTCCGGGGATCCAAGGGGCAGCAAGCGCTGCTCACCCACTATGAACGGTGAGTGCTTGATTGGTTACTGTCCGCGACGAAACGATGTCGTGGCTTACGAGAGCGCGGAGGCTCAGCCGGGCGGCCCGCTGTGCCCATGGACGGCTGCCAGGTCCCGCCGGAGCCGGCGTCCCTGCGCGCGGACGGCGTCGTCGTGCGACCTCGAATCTTCGGGAAGGCACTCAACCTCCGGGCGGGCTCGCGCGTTGGGGAGGGCGAAAGGGGACCTTCACTGATGACAGATGACGACGAGGCTGCCTTCGACGACTTCCTCGCC
>NZ_JBSFGJ010000920.1:0-1029 GCF_053596515.1 Nonomuraea sp. NPDC001684 | reverse complement strand
TTTGTGGTCAAGTCCTCGGCCTATTAGTACCGGTCAGCTCCACACGTTACCGTGCTTCCACCTCCGGCCTATCAACCCGGTCGTCTACCGGGAGCCTTACCCACTCTCGTGGTGGGAGACCTCATCTCAAGGCGAGCTTCCCGCTTAGATGCTTTCAGCGGTTATCCCTTCCGAACGTAGCCAACCAGCCGTGCACCTGGCGGTACAACTGGCACACCAGAGGTTCGTCCGTCCCGGTCCTCTCGTACTAGGGACAGCCCCTTTCAAGTCTCCTGCGCGCGCAGCGGATAGGGACCGAACTGTCTCGCGACGTTCTAAACCCAGCTCGCGTACCGCTTTAATGGGCGAACAGCCCAACCCTTGGGACCTACTCCAGCCCCAGGATGCGACGAGCCGACATCGAGGTGCCAAACCATCCCGTCGATATGGACTCTTGGGGAAGATCAGCCTGTTATCCCCGGGGTACCTTTTAGCCGTTGAGCGACACCGCTTCCACACGCCGATGCCGGATCACTAGTCCCAGCTTTCGCTCCTGCTCGACCCGTCAGTCTCACAGTCAAGCTCCCTTGTGCACTTACACTCAACACCTGATTGCCAACCAGGCTGAGGGAACCTTTGGGCGCCTCCGTTACTCTTTAGGAGGCAACCGCCCCAGTTAAACTACCCACCAGACACTGTCCCCGATCCGGATCACGGACCAGAGTTAGACGTTCAAAACGACCAGAGTGGTATTTCACCAATGACTCCACCCGAACTAGCGTCCGAGCTTCCCAGTCTCCCACCTATCCTACACAAGACGTTCCAAACGCCAATGTCAAGCTGTAGTGAAGGTCCCGGGGTCTTTCCGTCCTGCTGCGCGTAACGAGCATCTTTACTCGTAGTGCAATTTCGCCGGGTCTGCGGTTGAGACAGCGGGGAAGTCGTTACGCCATTCGTGCAGGTCGGAACTTACCCGACAAGGAATTTCGCTACCTTAGGATGGTTATAGTTACCACCGCCGTTTACCGGCGCTTAAGTTCTCACCTTCGC
>NZ_JBSFGJ010000919.1:0-1034 GCF_053596515.1 Nonomuraea sp. NPDC001684 | reverse complement strand
GTGATGATGCCCTCGACGTGCGGCCGCCCGGCGCCGCCGCGCACCTCCAGGCGGGCGCCGTCGGTCAGGGCGGCCAGCAGGTCGGTGGCCAGCGCCTGGGCGACGCCCGCTCCGGCGCAGGTGAACGGGCCGCCGCCGAAGGGCAGGTAGGGGCCCCGCGGCTCGGGGCCGTCCCAGCGGCCGGGGCGGAACGCGGTGGCCCGCGGCCAGTGCCGCTCGTCCCGGTGGAGCAGGTACGGGCAGACGGACACGCTGTCGCCCGGCTCCAGCGGCACGCCGCCGACCTGGTGGGCCCTGCGTACCGGGCGGCCGAGCAGCCAGGCCACCGGCCACAGCCGCAGCGACTCGCGGACGGCCGACTCGGGCGGCACGGCGGCCAGGTCGACGCCGTGGGCCGCCGCCGACAGCAGCGCCCAGGCCACCGCGTGGCCCACCGGCGCGATCGAGGTGCGGAAGAGCAGCAGGTACACCTGCGCCACGTGCTCGGCGGGCGTCCCGGGCGGGGTGGCGCCCAGGACGGCGTCCAGCAGGTCGCCGGGCCGCGTCTCGTCCGCCGGTTCGCTCCGCCGGGCGCGGGCCTCGGCGGCGAGCGTCCGCACCACGCGGGCCCACAGGGCGCGCCGCGACAACCGCGCGAGCCGGCCGGCGGGACGGATCAGCACCTCGCGCCGCACGACGTGCGCCATCAGCTCCCGCAGGGCGGGCGGGCTGTCCGGCCGCAGCAGGGCGTCGGCCAGGAACCGGTGCACGGCGGCCCGCCCGGCCGACGGCCACTCGCTGACCTCGCCCAGCTCCGCCACGACGGCGGGCAGCCGCTCGCGCCGGGCGGCCACGTGGGCGCGCAACGTCGTGCGGGCCGCCCGGCCGATCGCCACCTGCGTCGCCCGCGGCCCGAGCAGCCCGCCGCCGACATGGAAGAACCCGGACACGTCGTCGTAGTCGCCCGCCTCGTCGTGCAGGATGCGCAGGGCCTGCGCCGGGTCGGCCACGCACAGCGAACCGTCGTCGGGCAGGCGGAACACCGGCCCGCGCTC
>NZ_JBSFGJ010000918.1:0-1044 GCF_053596515.1 Nonomuraea sp. NPDC001684 | reverse complement strand
GTGGTCACGGGGTGTATCTGGCCAACGGCAACGCCTGCGGTGACCGTGCCGTCACCGACTTCCTGGTGACGGGCCGCCTGCCCGAGCGTGACCTGAGCTGCTGACCCGAGGGGATTGCGGCGCCGCGGAGGCGGCTCACACGTTTTTCTCACCCTGTGCCGGTAGAACGATGGGGTGAACGAACAATCCGCCGCGAAAGTGCTGGTGGTCGACGACGAGCCGAACATCCGCGAGCTGCTGTCGGAGGCCCTGGAGCTGAACGGCTTCGCCGTGCGGACGGTCTCGGACGGCCGCCGGGCGCTGGAGGAGGTGGCCCGGGAGCGGCCGGACATCATCGTGCTGGACGTGATGATGCCCGGCCTGGACGGGTTCACGGTGGCGCGCAGGCTTCGTGAGGCCGGTGACAGCCCTCTGGTGCTCTTCCTGACCGCCAAGGACGCGGTGCCCGACCGGATCGCGGGGCTGACCGCCGGCGGCGACGACTACGTGACCAAGCCTTTCAGCTTGGAGGAGGTCGTGCTGCGGTTGCGGGCGATCCTGCGCAGGACGCGCCCGCCGGAGGAGCAGGCCGACGACGGCGTCCTGCGGTACGCGGACCTGGAGCTGGACGAACAGGCCCATACCGTGCGGCGGGCCGGGCGGCCGATCCACCTGTCGCCGACGGAGTTCAGCCTGCTCAGGTATCTGATGATCAATGCGGGACGGGTGGTCAGCAAGGCGCAGATCCTCGACGGCGTGTGGGACTTCGACTTCGACGGTGAGAGCAGGATCGTCGAGTCCTACATCAGCTATCTGCGGCGGAAGATCGACGCCGGTGGGCCGCCGCTGATCCACACCCTGCGCGGGGTGGGTTACCGGCTGCAGAGCACGTCGTGAGGGTGGCCCGCCGTCCGTGGCCGCTGCGGTTGCGGCTGCTGGTGGCTCTGCTCGGCCTGGCGGCGGCGGGGCTTTCTGCAGCACCGTCCAGTCCGGCCTGCCGACGAACCTGACGCGCACGGTGTCCGTCCTGGCGCCCTTGCGGAACGCGATCGGCGCCGTCAGGCG
>NZ_JBSFGJ010000917.1:0-1044 GCF_053596515.1 Nonomuraea sp. NPDC001684 | reverse complement strand
CAGGACGGCGGCCAGGACGGCGGCGAGCCCGGCGACGGCCGCGGTGCCGCCGGCTCGATTCGTTCTGAGGTGCTTGATCATGCACCGCAATATACTCCGAGAGTATATACGCGGTGTATAAGGGAGCGGAGTGCGGGACACGTTCCGGGAGGAGGCCCCGCCGCGCGGGTCAGCCGACGGGTGGGGCGGCGCGGACGCGGCGGCGACCAGGATCTCGCCCGTGTGCAGGCCGACGCTGATTGGACTCTCCCCCACGGGGAGACCCCACGCTTGGGGAATTCCACCCAGATCTACCCGGAGGATCCATGACCCCGCGACTGGTCCACTGCCATCCCGTCACCTGTCTCAACGTCACGGGCATGGGAGAGCCCGGCGGCGCCGAACACCTGTCGGCCATCGGCGCCCTGTACGCCGTGGCCTCCGCCATGGGCGGCGCCGCCGGGCCGCTGGAGGGGCGGTGGTGGGTGGAGGACACGTCGCTGCCGCCGCTGGAGACCCCGCGCGACCAGTGGCGGTGGCACCTGCTGCTGCCGTTGCCGGGGATGCCCGAGCCGGGGGCGGCCGAGGCGGCGCGTGAGCGGGCCCGCCCGTCGGGGGCCGCCGTGGACCGGGTCCAGGTCGTCACCTTCACCGAGGGCCAGTGCGTGGAGCTGCTGCACGAGGGGCCCTACAGCGAGGAGAAGAGGTCGCTGGAGGTGATGGAGACGTTCATGGCCGAGCACGGGCTGGTGCCCAACGGGCTGCACCACGAGATCTACCTGACCGAGTTCACCGACCCCGACCCGAAGACGCTGCTCAGGCAGCCGGTCGCCCCCCGGCCGGAAGAGGAGGCGGCTCACCGGTAGACGGCCAGGGGCAGCCGGTGTCAGCGGACGCCGGTCACGTCCGCGTCCCGGACCGCAGCGCGCCCCGCAGCAGGGGGCGGGCCGCCAGGGCGACGACCACGGCATCGACCGCGAGGGCGCGGCCGGGCTGTCCATGCGCAAGCTGGGCAAGGAGCTGGGCGTGGAGGCGATGACGCTCTACTACGACGTGCCGAACAAG
>NZ_JBSFGJ010000916.1:0-1049 GCF_053596515.1 Nonomuraea sp. NPDC001684 | reverse complement strand
CACCAGGCCCAGCGCCGAGGCGGCGGGATCGCGCGAGTCTTCTACTGCTCGGCCGCCCGCTCGGCAGCGCGCAGCGCCGCCAGGTCGGCCTTGATCTTCTCGGCGTGGCCGCGATCGAGCGGGGCGCCGGCGCCCTTGAATAGCTGCTCGCCCACGATGTGGTCCTGGGCGCCGGGCATGTGGAACAGGCGGATCAGCGGCCTGCGGACGAGCACGGTCGAGAATTGGAGGCCCGGGTCGTGGAACAGCTCGTCGGGCTGCGCCTTCTCACGCGACTGGCCGGGCTCGTTGTCGCCCCACACCAGGTCCACGAACTCGCTGCCCGGCGTGGCCAGCATCCGGATCTGCGGAGCCGGGCCGGGGTCGGGCGCGGGCGGCTGCGGTGCCGGGGCGGGCGGGTCGAGCGGCGCGGCCTGCGTGGGCAGCGCCGCGTCACCGGCCTTCACGGCCTCCTTCGCCGGAGCCGGGACGGTGTCGCTCGCGCCGGGCAGCGTCTCGGCCTCGGTCTGCGCGGCCGCGGTCTGCTCGGTCTCGGTCTTGGTCGGCTCGGCCGACGCGCCCGCCGCCGTGCCGCCGGACTTGGCTCGCTTGCCGGTCGTCGTCGTCACCGCTGCCGTCCCCCCTGCCTGTCGGATCGCCCATGCGCGGCAGACCCAACCACAACCAGGCCCTTACGTCGCATCACCGCGCGGCCTCGATCAGCCGGGCGGTGCGGCGGCCGCGCTTGACGTACGACTTCAGGTGAGAGCCGTTGACGATGTTCCACACGTACTGCGGGGTCGCCGGCGGCTGATCTGCGGCGACCTGCGCGAGCGTCATCCCGGAGGCGCGCAGCGCTTTCATCCGGTCGTGATCGTATTTGCGGCCCGACCGGCGGGCCGGGAGCCCGGCCTCGCTGACAACCTTGTTGATCGTGGCCGTACTGGTGCGGACGGCGGCGACGATCTGGGCGTGCGAGCGGCCCGCCTTCCACGCCCGTAGGATCGCCCGCCGCTTCGCCGCAGTGATCCGCGATGCGCGAGGGTCGCGGGCGGTGCGCATCTGCACCC
>NZ_JBSFGJ010000915.1:0-1056 GCF_053596515.1 Nonomuraea sp. NPDC001684 | reverse complement strand
GGAAAATCCTATGTCAGGAGTGGGTCCTCCAGAGAATGCGGGATATTTCCGGTTTGGGGGGCAGGAGGTCGCCCGGCACGTGAAGGTCGTGCAGTCGGGCCAGGGCGCCGACGAGGTGTTCGCCGGTTACAGCTGGTTCCCGCCGCTGGCGGGCGTGCCGCGCGAGCGGGCGGCCGAGGTCTACTGCAGGGAGTTCGCCGACCGCCCGCACGAGGAGCTGTCCGGCGTCCTGGCCCCCGGCTACCTGCTGGACCGGGACGTCAGCGGCGACTTCGTCCGGGAGCACGTGGCGCGGCCGGGCGCCGACACCGCGCTCGACGCCGTGCTGCGCCTGGAGACCACGGCCATGCTGATCGACGACCCGGTCAAACGCGTCGACAACATGACCATGGCCCACGGGCTGGAGGCCCGCACGCCGTTCCTCGACCATGACCTGGTCGAGCTGGCCGCCGCCTGCCCCGACGGGCTCAAACTGGCCCACGGCGGCAAGGGCGTGCTCAAGGACGCCGCCCGCCGGCTGCTGCCCGCGCGGATCGTCGACCGGCCGAAGGGCTACTTCCCGGTGCCCGCCGTCCGGCACGTCGAAGGGGCCCTGCTCGACCTCGTCCGGGACGCCCTCACCAGCGGGGCCGCCCGCGCGCGGGGCCTGTTCCGTCCGGAGTTCGTGCGGCGGCTGCTGGCCGACCCCGAGTCCGACAGGGCGACGACCGGCGTCAACACGCTGTGGCAGATCGGCCTGCTCGAACTGTGGCTCCAGGCCCACCAGATGTGATGCCGGACATCCTCGGCGACCTGTCGCACCTGCCGTCGGTCGCCGCGCTGCGCGCCTGGAACTGCCGCCGGCCCGCGCTGGCGCCCGACAACAGCGCCGTGGCCTTCGTCGGCGACCAGGACGGCGTGCCCCGGGTGTGGGTCCAGCCGCTCGGCGCGGATCTGGACGCGGGGGGGGGGGGCCCCCGGCCCCCCCCCGGCGGGGGCCGGGGGGCCCCGGCCCCCGCCCCGCCCCCCCCGCCGGCCCCCCACGTCGGCGGCGTCGTCCGGGCCGGGCACGACCAC
>NZ_JBSFGJ010000914.1:0-1056 GCF_053596515.1 Nonomuraea sp. NPDC001684 | reverse complement strand
GCTCGACGCCGGTCAGCTCCAGGGCGTGCCTGGTGGACAGGTAGCCGGGGTCGAGGTCGTGGGCGACGACCTCGGGACGGATGTCGAACAGGCCGCAGAAGTGGTCGATGCCCTCGACGAAGGAGCGCAGGGTCTCCTGGTCGTCCAGGTCGCCGATGTGCTGGGACAGGAACGCGCGCCGGCCGCGTACCAGGCAGAAGGTGCTGCGCAGCTCGGCGCCGCAGGCCAGCACCGGGCGGGGCGCGGGACGGCGCAGCGTGAGCGGCTCGGGCGCGTGGCCACGGGCGCGGCGCAGCACGGTGTGCCCGCCGGACCAGGGGCGCAGCACCGAGTCGTCGGCGGGCACGTGGATGGCCCGGTCGTGGACCAGGAAGGCGTCGGCGATGCCGCCGAGCCGGGTGACCGCGTCGGCGTCCTCGTAGGCGAGGGGTTCGTCGCCGACGCTGCCGCTGGTCAGGACGATGGGCTCGGCCAGCTCCGCGAGCAGCAGGTGGTGCAGCGGCGTGCAGGGCAGCATCAGGCCGAGGTCGCGGCTGCCGGGCGCGACGGCGTCGGCGACGGGCGCGCCGGGCAGCCGGGGCAGCAGCACGATCGGGCGCGCGCGGCCGGTGAGCAGCGCGGCGCCCTGCCCGTCGACCGCGCACAGCCGGCGGGCCTGGTCGAGGTCGGCGACCATGACGGCGAACGGCTTCTCCGCGCGGTGCTTGCGGGCCCGCAGCGCCGCGGCGGCCTCCTGGTGGGCGGCGGGCACGGCCAGGTGGAACCCGCCCAGCCCCTTGACGGCGACGACGCGGCCGGCCCGCAGCAGGGTCGCGCAGGCGCTGACCGGGTCGCCGCACAGCTCGGCGCCGCGGGCGTCCAGCAGGCGCAGGGACGGGCCGCAGGCCGGGCAGCAGGTGGACTCGGCGCGGAAGTGGCGGTCGCCGGGGTCGTGGTACTCGGCCGAGCAGCCGGCGCACATCGCGAACCCGGCCATGGTGGTCAGCAGCCGGTCGCCAACGGGGAAAGGTCGTGCGCCTTTTCGTCGTCCCAATCCATGAGCCATCCGGCCAGGAA
>NZ_JBSFGJ010000913.1:0-1062 GCF_053596515.1 Nonomuraea sp. NPDC001684 | reverse complement strand
GCTTGGTGGGTTTTTTCAGGGGTGTAGACGCGGGTCTTGCTTCCTCGGCCGGTGAAACGCGGCCTCGCCTTGGAGACGGGTTCGCCCTCGACCCCCGGGCCCGACCTGCGCTATGTCAGCGGCTACGACGCCAAGCCGCTGGAGCGGCTGACCTGCCTCGTGGTGCCCGCCTCGGGGGAGGCGTACATGATGGTGCCCCGCCTTGAGCTGCCGGCCGCGCAGGCCTCGCCCGCCGCCCGGCTCGGGCTGGAGTTCGTGGCCTGGGACGAGACCGACGACCCCTACGGCATCGCCGCCTCCCGGCTGGGCCGGGTGGCCAAGGTGGGGCTGGCCGACCGCATGTGGGCCATGTCGTCGCTGCGCTTCCGCGACGTGCTGCCGGAGGCCGAGCAGGTGCTGGCCGGCACGGTGCTGCGCGACCTGCGCATGCGCAAGTCGCCGGCCGAGGTGGCGGCCCTGCGCGAGGCCGGCGAGGCCATCGACGCGGTCCACCGCCAGGTGCCCGAGCTGCTGCGCGCCGGTCGCACCGAGCGCGAGGTGGGCCGCGACATCGCCGAGGCGATCCTGGCCGCCGGCCACGCCACGGTCGACTTCGTCATCGTCGCCTCCGGGCCCAACGGCGCCAGCCCCCACCACGACGTGTCCGACCGGGTGATCCAGGCCGGCGAGCCGGTCGTGGTCGACATCGGCGGCCAGCTCCACAACGGCTACTGCTCCGACTCCACCCGCACCTACAGCGTGGGCGAGCCGCCCGCCGAGTTCGCCGCCTACTACGAGGTGCTGCGCCGCGCCCAGGAAGCCGCCTGCGCCGCGGTGCGGCCGGGCGTGTCGTGCGAGTCGATCGACGCGGCGGCCCGCGAGGTCATCGCCGAGGCCGGCTACGGCGACTACTTCATCCACCGCACCGGCCACGGCATCGGCATCGAGACGCACGAGGAGCCCTACATCGTCGCGGGCAACGACGAGCGTGAAGACCCGCCACCGTTCGGTTGCACCGGCCGCCGAACCGTCCGCCATCACCGCCTCCCTCTGAAGCGCACGGCGGTCGCCGTCCACCTTCAG
>NZ_JBSFGJ010000912.1:0-1063 GCF_053596515.1 Nonomuraea sp. NPDC001684 | reverse complement strand
GCCGCGCGGGTCCCGCGGCGGGCGCTGCTGGTGACGGCGCTGGTCGTGCTCGGGCTGGCCAACCTGGGGTCGGCGCTGGCGCCGTCGTTCCCCGTGCTGGTGGTCAGCCGGGTGCTGGCGGCGGCCGGGGCGGCGGCGTACACGCCGGGCGCGGGCGCGGTGGCGGCCGTCCTGGTGCGGCCCGAGCTGCGGGCGCGGGCGCTGGCCGTGGTGGTGGGCGGGCTGACGGTCGCGACGGCGCTCGGCGTGCCGCTCGGCGACCTGGCCGGCGAACGGCTCGGCTGGCGGTACGCGCTGGGGGCGGTGGCCGTGGCCTGCCTGGCGGTCGCCGCCGGGGTGTACGCGATCATGCCGGTGCTGCCGGGCGCGCCCCGGGTGCCGCTGCGCGCCCGGCTGGAGGTGCTGCGGCGGCCGGCGGTGACGGCCATCCTGCCGCTGACCGTGCTCGGGATGGCGGGCAGCTACACGGTGTACGCCTACAGCGTGCCCGCCCTGCGCGCGGTGGGCGTGGAGGGCACGGCGGGCATGCTGTTCCTGTACGGGCTCGGCGCCGTCCTCGGCAACCTGGCCGCCGGGTACGCCACCGACCGGTGGGGCGCGCACCGGGTGTTGCCGGTCGCGTACCTGGTCATGGCCGTCAGCCTGGGGCTGCTCGCCTGGATGGCCGCGGCCGGCCCGGCGGGTGGCCCTGCGGTCGGCGCGGCGGCCGGTACTGCGGTCGGCACTGCGGCCGGACCTGCGGTCGGCACTGTGGCGCTGGCCGGTGTGCTGGTGCTGGCGTGGGGTGCGAGCAGCTGGTGTCAGACGCCGCCGCAGCAGCACCGGCTCATCGCCGCCGCGCCCGGGGAGGCGCCGCTGGTGGTCTCGCTCAACTCCTCGGCGATCTACGCGGGGATCGGCGCGGGCACGCTGCTCGGCGGTCTCACGCTGCCGTCGGGCGCGGCCCTCACGTACGCGACCGGCGCGGCGCTGGCGGCCGCCGCCCTGCTGTTCGCCCTGGCCACCAGATCCGCGGGCGGCGCCCCCGAGTGACCGGCGTGACCCGCGTGGCACGGCGGCGCGG
>NZ_JBSFGJ010000911.1:0-1066 GCF_053596515.1 Nonomuraea sp. NPDC001684 | reverse complement strand
CTCCCGTCACCTCGGCTCCGGAGCCGTACGCCCGCGCACGGCCAGTCGTGAGCCCAGGCATAAGGATCACCACCCCGCCTGTCAAGGCCCCCGGCCCACGGATGACCTTTCTCCACCCCCGGGACGACAGACCTCCGCCCACGATCGGCGTGTCTCTACCGAACCGCCCGTACCGGCGGTGGCGGGCCCCCGCGCGACGATGGCACGCTTCCCGAGCGGCCCGGCCCTCCGGGGTCACGCGGACGGCCCGGACGGCTGGGAAAGTCGCCCGGCGCAGCTCCCGGCCCCCGGCTCCCCGGGCCGCTCAGCCGCAGTCAACCCGAGGGAGCGCAGCATGAACGACGACGTACGCGTCAAGGCCTGCCGCATCAACGACCACGTGGAGCTCATCCACGACTCCTCCCCGGACGTCGTCCTGGAGATCCCGCGCCGCGACTGGCAGCACTTCCTGGAGGCGGTCAGGTCGGGCGCGTTCGAGCTGGAGGTCCTGCCCCGCAAGGCCGAGGAGAACGCGGCCTGACCCCGTCCCCTCCGAAGGGCCCGGCGGCCGCGGACGTCCTGCGGCCGCCGGGCCCTTTCCCGTGCCGCGGCGCGTCCGCGCGGGCCGGGCGGCCGCGGGCGGCACGACGGGAGCCGGTTCTGTCGGTGGGCACGCGTACGGTCGGTCCAACCGGACGGTGGGTGATATGTCGGTGACCGAGGAGCAGGCCGCGGTGCTCGCCCTGACCAGGGCCACCGCCGGGCCGTGGCACCACACCGCGCGGGTCGTGGAGGCCCGGGGCAGCGCGTTGCGGCTGGCCCGCGGCGACCTCGGCGGGCTCGGCGAGCACGACAGGGCGCACGCCGCGCGGGTCGTCACGCGGCTGCGGCCGGGCGACCTCGGCCGGGCCGAGGGGCTCATCGCCGCCTGCCCCGCCGCGCTGGTGACCGTGCTCGACGACGGCTATCCGGGCAACCTGGCCTGCGCTTACAACCTCCAGCCGTTCCTGTGGGTGCGCGGCCGGCTGGGGACCGGCGACCACCGGTCGGTGGCGGTCACCGGCGACGCCCCGGGCGCCCGCGCCGC
>NZ_JBSFGJ010000910.1:0-1088 GCF_053596515.1 Nonomuraea sp. NPDC001684 | reverse complement strand
ATCTCGGCCACCTCTGCGGCCCGGGACGGCTTGGCGCGCTGCTCGCGCACCACCGCGTCGTGGGCGTAGAAGTAGCGGAGGTAGTACGACGGGATGACGCCGAGCCGCCGGATCAGCTCCACCCGCAGCCCGAGGGCTTCGGCGATCTCCTCGCCGGCCCGGTCGATGATGTCGGGCAGCACGTCCCGGCCGTCGAGATGGACCGAACGCTCCCAGCTCAGGTGGTTCAGCCCGACATGCCCCAGCGAGATGCGGCCGGGGTCGACGCCCAGCCCGGCGGCGAAACGGCGCTGGAAGCCGATCGCGACGTTGCACAGCCCGATGGCCCGGTGGCCGGCGTCGAGCAGCGCCCTGGTGACGATGCCGACCGGATTGGTGAAGTCGATGATCCAGGCGTCCGGGGCCTGCCGGCGTACGGTCTCGGCCAGCTCCAGCACGACCGGGACCGTGCGCAGCGCCTTGGCCAGGCCGCCCGCGCCGGTCGTCTCCTGGCCCACGCAGCCGCACTCCAGCGGCAGCGTCTCGTCGACGTTCCTGGCCGCCTGCCCGCCCACCCGGAGCTGGAACAGCACGACCTCGGCCCCCGCGACCCCCTCGGCCACCGAGGAGGTGGCCAGCACGCGCGCCGGATGCCCGGCGTGCGCCAGCATGCGCCGCGACATCCCCGACACCAGCTCAAGACGGGACGGATCCGGATCGATGAGGGCGATCTCCGTCACGGGCAGCTCGTCACGCAGCCGCGCGAACCCGTCGACCAGCTCCGGCGTGTACGTCGAGCCGCCCCCGACCACGGCGAGTTTCAACCCTTCACTCCTGTCAAGGTCACGCCCTCGATGAAGACTTTCTGGGCGAGGAAGAACACGATGATCACCGGGGCGGTCACCAGCAGGGTGGCGGCCATGGTGAGGTTCCACTGGACGCTGTGGAACGCCTTGAACGTGGCCAGGCCGAGCGAGAGCGTCCAGCCCTCCTGCTCGACGCCGGCGTACAGCAGCGGGCCGTAGTAGTCGTTCCAGCAGTAGAAGAACTGGAACAGGGCGACGGCGGCGACCGCCGGGCGGGCCATCGGCAGGATCACCCGCACCAGC
>NZ_JBSFGJ010000909.1:0-1099 GCF_053596515.1 Nonomuraea sp. NPDC001684 | reverse complement strand
CGCCGCCATCTGGCACAACCGCGCCACCGGCCAGCCCATCACCCGATCCCTGATCGCCTACGACCACTGACCCGACTTAGGACTTACTCGTCTAGGGGACAGTTTCACCGAAGGACTTGAGGACCCGGCCGACCACGGGTTCCGCGGCTGGGCCGACCGGCTGGCCGAGCACATCGAGGCCGACCGCCGCCAGGCCGGGGAGCCCGCACTGCGGTACGCCAACCTCGCCGTCCGCGGCCGGCTGATCGACCGGATCGTGTCGGAGCAGGTGCCGAAGGCGGTCGAGCTCGGCGCCGACCTGGTCTCGCTGTGCGCCGGGGGCAACGACATCCTGCGGCCGGGCAGCGGACCGGCGTCCGTGGCCAGACGGCTGGAGGAGGGCGTCAGGACGCTCACCGAGGCGGGCAGTCGGGTGCTCATGTTCACCGGCTTCGACCTGCGGCACGTGCCGGTGATGCGGCTGGCCCACTCCAAGATCGAGGTCTACAACCTGCACATCCACGACATCGCCCGCCGCTACGACGCGCTGCTGGTGGACCTGTGGCCGATGCCGGTCCTGCGCGACCCGCGCGCCTGGAACGCCGACCGCCTGCACCTCAGCCCCGACGGCCACCGCCGGGTGGCGCTGCGGGCCGCAGAGGTGCTCGGCGTGCCGGTGGCGGAGGACTGGCGCGAGGCGTACCCGGCCAGGCGGCCGCCGGTCTGGACGGCCGCCCGCCGCGAGGACCTGCGCTGGGCCAGGACCTACCTCGGCCCGTGGATCGGCAGGCGCATCAACCGGCGCTCCTCGGGCGACGGCGTCGCGCCCAAGCGCCCCGACCTCGCCCCGCTGCCGACCGCCGGCCGCTGACCCCGGCCCCGATCCGGACCCCGGCCCGCCGCCGTTCCCGGCCCCGGCCCGGGGTCCCGCCGCACCGGGAACGGCGGGACCCCGGACGGTCAGGGCAGCGCCTTGTCCGGGCGCTCGGAGACGCGCACGCCGTTGACCAGCGTGGCCCCCTGCCGGGCGGCGAAGCGCACGTTGAGCTGACCGTCGGTCACCTTCACCGTGTACTGCCTGGCCACCGCCGTGTACGTGCCCGCCTCCAGCGCCAGGTCC
>NZ_JBSFGJ010000908.1:0-1122 GCF_053596515.1 Nonomuraea sp. NPDC001684 | reverse complement strand
CCGGCGTCCGCGCGGTCGCCGCCGACCTCTCCCAGTCGTCCGCCGGCATGCCTTCCGCGGCGGATGCGGTCTTCCTCCTCGTCGGCGGGGACCTGATGATGGCCGGCGACCCCGCTCGGGTCGTCGCCCAGTTCGCGGGCGCCGGAAAGATCGTCCTGCTCTCTTCCCAGGGAGTGGCCACCCGCCCGGACTCCTTGTCACACGGGCAGGCCTTCGCCGCCTTCGAACAGGTCGTCATGGAGTCCGGCACCGACTGGACCATCCTGCGCCCCGGCGGCTTCGCCTCCAACGCCTACGCCTGGGCCTCGTCCGTCAAGGCGAGCCGCACGATCGCCGCGCCCTTCGGCGAGGTCGGCCTGCCGGTCATCGACCCCGACGACATCGCCGCCGTGGCCGCCGCCGCCCTGACCCAGCCGGGCCACACGAAGGCGATCTACGAACTGACCGGCCCCACGCCAACCACCCCACGCCAGCGCGCGGCCGCCATCGGGGACGCCATCGGCGAGCCCGTCGCCTTCATCGACCAGACCCGGGAAGAGGCCCTCGCCCAGATGCTCACCTTCATGCCCGCCCCGGTGGCCGACACCACCCTCGACATTCTCGGCACCCCAACCCTGCGCGAGCAGACCGTCAGCCCGGATGTCCAGAAGATCCTCGGCCGCGCCCCCGCCACCTTCGCCGACTGGGCCAACCGCAACGCCGCAGCCTTCCGCTGACGGCATGAACCTGTGAGTTCCGAGGACACGACTGTGGGCTTGCCGGCTGCATGCCGTGCGGAGCAGGAGGCATCGAGAAGATCGCTTCCCGAGAAGGCGGTGATCGTGCATCAGTACTTCTCTGCCGCTCCGAGAACTTCTTTCATGCCATGCCCCGAAGCCCCTCCAGATCACACCGAAGACCCTTCTCACCTGCACCTTCCTGGTGGGGCGTGCACGAGTAGGGCCGGCCTGGGACGTGAGAGGGGTTGGCAAGATCGCTTCCCGCTCGGACTCGTGTCGGAGCAGGGCGGGTCCCCGAACTCTGGCGACTCGGCGGGATCGGGGCGCCGGCGGCGTCGCGGAGGTCGCGCAGGGCGACGGCGTACCGGTGGCCCTCGCTCAGGTTGCGGGCCGGGCGGACGAT
>NZ_JBSFGJ010000907.1:0-1134 GCF_053596515.1 Nonomuraea sp. NPDC001684 | reverse complement strand
GCCGCCGCCCGCCCCCGTCACGGGCGGGGGCACGGGGGGCGGGCGGCTGGACGTGCGCGGCCTGCTGCTGGCCGGCGCCGGGTCCGGCCTGCTGATGTACGGGCTGAACGAGGCCGCCGCCGGCCTGTCGCCGCTCGCCTGGGCGGCGCTGCCCGCCGGAGCCGCCCTGGTGTGGGCGCTGGCCAGGTCGGCGCGCAGCACCGAGCTGCCGCTGCTGGACCTGGGTCTGCTGGCCGACCGCGGTTTCCTGCGCGGCGCGGCCACCGCCACGCTGTCGGCCGCCGGGCTGCTCGGCATGCTGTTCGCCTTCCCCCTGATGTACCAGGACGCGCTGGCGGCCACGGCCACCGACGCCGGTCTCGTCGTCTTCCCCGAGGCGCTGGGGCTCATGGCCGCCGGGTTCCTGGTGGACCGCGCCTGCGCCCGCTGGGGCGAGCGGCGGGTGGTGGCGGCCGGGCTGCTCGGCGGCGCGGCGCTGTTCGCGTTCCTCGCGCTGGCCGAGCCGGGCCCCTGGACGCTGCGGGCCGTCATGTTCGCCGTGGGGCTGGTGCTCGGGCAGGCCGTGACGGCGGTGCAGGTGTCGGCGTTCACGACGGTCGGGCCGCAGGTGATGGGCCGGGCCATGACCCTGTTCCAGTCGCTGCGCATGCTCGGCGGCGGGCTCGGCGTCGGCGTGTGCGCGGCGGCCGCGGCCCTGGCCGGGTACCGCGCCGCGCTGCTGGCCGCCGCGGCGTTCCTACTGGCCGCCTGCGCCACCGCGGCGCTGCTCCGGCCCACCGCGGTCACCGCGCGGGAGGCCGAACCCACCGGCTGAGCCCCGACCCGGCGGCCGTCCGGGGCTACGGGGTGAGCGCCAGGTCGGCGGTGGTCAGTGCGAGCAGGACGGCCGCCTCCACCAGCGCGCGGTCGGCCGCCGGGGCCGCCGCCGCGGCCGCGAACCCCGGCTCGTGCGGCGCGGCCCCGCCCGCCCCGATGTCCAGCATGGGATGGACGGCCGGCACGACGTGCGACACGTTCCCCATGTCCGTCACCGCGAACGGCTCACGCTCCATGACCGGCTTCCCAGCACGTCGGAGCTCATGGAACAGGAGCAGGTGTCGTCGCTGAGCGTGCGGCACGCGTACCAGGCGCTCA
>NZ_JBSFGJ010000906.1:0-1147 GCF_053596515.1 Nonomuraea sp. NPDC001684 | reverse complement strand
CGAGGCGATCAGCTTCTCCGCCTCCCCGATCCGCCCGGCCCCGACGTACGACATGACCGCGTGCACGTCGTTGAAGGCGTAGAACGGCTCGGCCACCAGCGGCGGCCACGCCTCGGCCAGGGCCTGCCAGCGTTCGTGCTGGTCGGAGCCCTCCAGCAGGAGCCGCCAGAGCAGCGCGGCGGCGTCCAGCAGCTCCATGGACGTGCGCCCGCCGGCCAGCGCCGCGTCGTGCACCTCCAGCGCCCGCCGCGTGTCGCCGCTCTCCAGGGCGTAGAGGGCGTAGTGCCACCAGGTGTGGACGTTGAAGAACGTGCCGGTGGACCAGTCGTCCAGGCGGGCGTCGAGGTAGCGCAGGCCCTCGCCGAAGCGGCCCTGCATCTCGTAGGTGTGCACGACCGCGTGGATGCCCCACACGTCGCGCGGGTTGAGCTCGACGGCGCGCAGGCCGACCTGCTCCGAGCGGTCGTAGTGGCCGGCCTCCTCCAGGCCGAAGGCGTACATGCCGAGCAGGTGGCCGAAGTGCCGGTCGTCCTCGTGCCAGGCGGTGAGCGCGCCGCCGATCCGGTCGCGCAGCGAGCGGGCGTCGCCGGTGAAGAAGTCGAGCTGGTGCCCGGCGGCCAGGGCCAGCGCGTCGCGCGGGTGGGCGAGGGTGATCTCGGCGAGCAGCGCGCCGCAGGCGGTCAGGTCGCCGTCGAGCAGCGCCTGGACGGCCGCCACGTGCGCGCGCTCGCGCGGCAGCAGCGACGACTCGTCGGCCCGGCGGCGGAAGGACGCGAACCGGGCCCGCGCGGCACGGGCGCCGGCCGCCTCGGTGGTCAGCAGGTCGAGGTAGGCGGCCAGCACGTTGCCCATCGGGAAGCCGGGGGAGTCGGCCAGCGCGGCGGCCGCCTCGGCGCCGACCTCGGCCCGGAAGTGCAGCAGCTCGTCGATCGCCCGGTCGTAGTGGCGCGCGGCGGCGGCGCTCGCGCCGGACATGGCCAGGCCGTGCTGGTCGGTGGTCACCCGGCCACTGTAACCGCGCGACCGTCGGCGGCTCAGGGCAACGGCACGCCGGCCTCAGAGCTCATTCGTATCCGTACGACCTACCAGACCCCTTGTCCGGATAAGTCACCAGACGTAACGTTTGTGGCCGAACAAGGTGAAGGAG
>NZ_JBSFGJ010000905.1:0-1151 GCF_053596515.1 Nonomuraea sp. NPDC001684 | reverse complement strand
GGCCGCCCAGGCGATGGTGTTCGACGGCCTGGTCGGCCCCCGGCTGCGGCTCGGGCCCGCGCTGATCAAGCTGCGCGCCGCCCGGCTCGGCCTGAGCGTGCTGGCCGGCGTGCCCGCCACGCGCGCCCTCGTGGTCGCCACGCCCGGCGCCGAGCCGGTGGCCGAGGGCGGCTACGCGGCGGCCGTGCTGCTCGACGGATGGGCGCTGCTCGGCCGGGCCGACCTGCGGGCGGGGGAGGAGACGCTGCGCCGGTGGATGAACGCCGCCGCGCTGCTGCGGCCCTCCGCCGAGCTGGTGGTGCTCGGGGACGCCGGGCTGCCGTCCGTGCAGGCGCTGCTGCGGTGGGACCCGATCACGCACGCCGAGCGCGAACTGGGCGACCGGGCCGAGCTCGGGTTCCCGCCCGCCGTGCGGATGGCGACGCTGACGGGTTCGGCGAGCGCCGTCCGGCAGATGCTCGACGAGGTGCGCCTCCCGCCGGACGCCCAGGTGCTGGGCCCGGTCCCGGTCGACGAGTCTGGCCTGGAACGGGCCATGATCCGGGTACGGCGCGGCGGCGGGGCGGCGTTGTCGGCCGCGCTCAAGGGGGCCAGTGGGGTGCGTGCGGCGCGTAAGACACCAGATGTCGTGAGGGTGAGTGTCGACCCACTCGACCTGATTTAGACCGTTTCCCCGATTCGCTCATCTGTTGGTCAGCCGTTAGCGTGCCCCTGTGTCGATCGAATGGGTGAACCAGGCCATCGACGACCTGCGCGCATGGGGGCGCGCGCGGGAAGTCGAAGTGGACGCGGACGAGGTCCGCCTGCTCTGCGACTACGCCAGCGACTATCTCAACGTCAACGAACTGCGCGACTTCACGCCGGAGACCTTCGACGAGCTGCTGCTGTCCATCTACCCGCGCAAGGTCATCGCGCCGCCCGAGAGCGCGCCCGAGACCGTGGCGGCCGCCCGCACGCTGGTGGACTACCTCGGCGAGGCCGGTCACGCCAGCCCGGCCACCGTGGCCGGAATGCGTGCCCGGCTCGACGACATCGGCCCCCGCATGCCCGAGGCGCTGGCCGACCCGGCCAACTTCGGCATGGCCAAGAGCCTGTTCAGCTCGATCGGGCCCGAATCGCTCGAACAGGCGGTGCCGATCCCGTCCGGGGAG
>NZ_JBSFGJ010000904.1:0-1154 GCF_053596515.1 Nonomuraea sp. NPDC001684 | reverse complement strand
CCGCCGCCGTACGGCACGCAGAGCAAGGTGAACTCGCTGGCCGGGCCGCCGCCCAGGCGGTGCAGCAGGCCGCCGCCGCTCTCCTGGCCGAGGAAGGCGGCCAGCTGGGCGACGGTGGGCCGGGTGAACAGGTCGATCACGCGCAGCCCGCGGCCGATCTCCTTGACCGCGCGGACGGCGGCGAAGGAATCGCCGCCGAGGGCGAAGAAGTCGTCGCCCGCGCCGACCCGCTCGACGTCGAGCACCCGGGCGAAGGCCCCGGCGACCAGCTCCTCGTTCGGCGTCGAGGGCGCCGCGTACGCGGCCTGCTCGGCCACCGGCTCGGGCAGGGCCGCCCGGTCGATCTTGCCGTTGGGGTTGAGCGGAAGCCGGTCGAGGGCGACGACGTGCGCCGGGACCATGTAGTCGGGCAGCCGTTCACGCAGCGCCGAGCGCACGGCCGCGGCCTGCACGGTCGCGGGCGTCACCCACGCGGCGAGCTGCCTGGCCTTGCCCTCGCCGACGGGCAGCACCACTGCCTCGGCGACCTGGGGCAGCGCCCGCAGCGCGGTGGTGACCTCGCCGAGTTCCACCCGGTAGCCGCGGACCTTGACCTGGTCGTCGACCCGGCCGCGGAACTCGATCTGTCCGTCGGCGGTGAGGCGCAGCAGGTCGCCGCTGCGGTAGCAGCGTCCCTGCCCGGTCAGCGGGTCGGGGACGAACCGTTCGGCGGTCAGCTCGGGCCGGCCGATGTAACCGCGGGTGACCCCGGGGCCGCCGACCACCAGCTCGCCGGGCACGCCGGGCGGCACCGGCCGCATTGCGGCGTCCACCAGGTGGCCGTACACGCCGGGCAGCGGACGGCCCAGCGGCACGATGCCGGTCCGCCGGTCGGCGGGGATCTCCTCGGTGTCGCACACCAGGCAGATCATCGTGGACTCGGTGTGGCCGTAGTGGCTCTGGATCCTGAGCTCGGGCCGGGCGGCGCGGGCCCGCTCCACCAGGTCCCACGGGCACGCCTCGCCCGCCAGGATCAGCAGCCGGCGCGGCAGCACGGCGGCCAGGTCACCGCCCGAGGCCAGCAGCTCCAGGTGGCTGGGGACGCACTTGACGACGTCCACCCGGTGGTGGGTCAGGTAGTCGGCGAACGCGGCCGGGTCCATCGCGGTCTCGCG
>NZ_JBSFGJ010000903.1:0-1158 GCF_053596515.1 Nonomuraea sp. NPDC001684 | reverse complement strand
TCGTGGGTGATGAACACCATCGTCTTGCCGACCTCGCGGTGGAGCCGGATCACCTCGGTCTGCATGTCCCGCCGGATCAGCGGGTCGAGCGCGCTAGTCCAGGCGTCCGGGACGGTGCCGGTCACCGTGAACCAGCTCGTCGCCCACGGCGCGCCCCACGCCGCGCCGACCGCGATCGGCTCGGTCGGGGCCGCGAGCCCTTCGGCGACGGGAACGGGCTCGCCCGGCGCGGTCCAGACGCGCACGTCCATCGGCACGGACTCGGGATAGACGGCCGGGCGCAGACGTTCGTCCAGCACGCGCTTGAGACGGGCTTCGACCAGTGTGCGGTCGTCATGCATGGAGAGAGACTCCTCGTTCTCGGAACCGGCTCAGCCCTTGATCGCGCCCTCGGCGACGCCGCGGAAGAAGAAGCGCTGCAGCGAGGCGAACAGGAGCACGATGGGCAGGAAGGAGATCATTGTCCCAGCGGCGATGAGACGGGGATTGGCGCTGAACGTGCCGTTGAGGTACTGCAGTCCGACGGTCAGCGTGAAGTTCTTCGGGTCGTTGAGCACGATGAGCGGCCACAGGAAGTCGTCCCAGGCGCCGATGAACGCGAAGATCGTGATCACGCTCAGCATGCCGCGCACGTTCGGCAGCCCGAGCCGGACGAGCCGCTGCCAGGGGGTCGCCCCGTCGATGACCGCCGCCTCGTCCATCTCCTTGGGGATGGCCTGGAAGGCGGTGCGCATCAGCAGCACGTTCAGCATGCCGATCGCGCCGGGCAGCGCCACGCCCAGCAGCGTGTCGGCCAGGCCCATGCCGCGGACGGTGACGTACTGGGAGACGATCGTCACCTCGCCCGGCAGCACGAGCGTGGACAGGAACAGCACCAGGAGCAGCTTGGCGCCCCGGAACTCCAGCCGGGCCAGCGCGAACCCGGCCAGCGTCGCGCCGACCGCGTTGCCGCCCACCACGATGACCGCCACGATCACCGAGTTGAGCGCGTACGTCCACACGGGGATGGTGTCCGCGACGCGCGCGTAGTTCGCCAGCGTCGGCTGGAGCGGGACGAAGCTCGGGGTCTGCGCGAAGACGTCCTCGAACGGGCCCTTCAGCGAGGTGGACAACTGCCACAGGAACGGCAGGATCGTGATCGCCAGGACGAGCAGCAGC
>NZ_JBSFGJ010000902.1:0-1161 GCF_053596515.1 Nonomuraea sp. NPDC001684 | reverse complement strand
CTCACCTGCTGGCTGACCGCGGGCTGGACGATGTGCAGCCGCTCGGCGGCCCGGCCGAAACCGCCCTCGTCGGCGACGGCGACGAAGTAGGCGAGCTGCCGCAGCTCCACTGTGTCTCCATTCATCATGATCGGTGATGACTGTCCAGGAGAACGTCTCCTGGTTCGCCCGCTCTTCCCGCGATGGACTGGCCGGCATGAACGGGAGTGGATCGATCGGGATCAGGCTGGGCGCGCTCTTCGGCCCGGCCGTGTTCGGCGTCACGGCGGCCGGGGTCGCCCTGCCGGACGTCGCCGCCGCACTGGGGGCGCGTCCTGGCGCGGTGGTGTGGGTGCTGACCGCGCACGCGCTGGCGCTGGGCATCGGGACGGCGCTGTTCGGGCGTCTGTCGGACGCGTGGGGGGTGCGCCGCACGCTGCTGCTCGGCTCGGCGGTGCTGGCGCTCGGGGCGCTGGCCTGCCTGGTGGCGCCGTCGCTGGGCGCGCTCGTGGCGGCGCGGGCGGTGCTGGCGGCCGGGTCGGGCGCGCTGTCGGCGGTCGCGCTGAACCTGGCGGCGACGGCCGAGCCGGAGCGCCGTCAGGCGGTGCTGGCCTGGTTCGGCAGCGCGATGGCGGTGTTCTCGGCGGGCGCGACGCTGGCCGGCGGGCTGGTCACCCAGGCGTTATCGTGGCGGCTCACGCTCGCGCTGCCCGCGCTGGCGCTGGTGGCGGTGCCGTTCTGCCTGCCGGTGGCGCGGCGGGCGGGGGCGGGCGGCCGGGTGGACGTCGTGGGCGCGGGCCTGCTGGCGGCGGGCGTGTCGGCGTTCCTCGTGCTCGTCCAGTCGGCCAACCTGGGGCTGACCTGGCCGGTCGCGGCGCTGGCCGGGGTGGTGGCGGTGCTCGCGGGGGCCGCGCTGGTCCGGCGCACCCGTACGGTCGCGGGCGGGTTCGTCCCGCGAGACCTGCCGGCCGACCGCGTCTTCCGCGGGGCCGCCCTGATCGGCGTCGGCGTGTACGGCGGCCTGTTCGCCACCATGTGGGCCGCCCCGCAGCTCCTGGCCGGGGTGCACGGGTGGAGCGTGCCGGCTTGGAGGTGATGGGCTCCTTGGCGCGTTCCTTGACGATAAGCCCCGCGACCCTCGGCGCGAAACGTTCCTCGCCGTAGTCGCGCAGGATTCGTGCC
>NZ_JBSFGJ010000901.1:0-1163 GCF_053596515.1 Nonomuraea sp. NPDC001684 | reverse complement strand
GTGGGCCCGAGCGCTCCGAGGGCCGCCGCCGCGTCGCCGGGGTGGCGGAAGACGATCTGCACGCGGTCGCCGCCGACCTGCCTCTTGAGCGCGCCGGGGGAGCCCGCCGCCGCGACCCGGCCCTCGCGCAGCACCACGACCTGGTCCGCCAGGTGGTCGGCCTCGTCGAGGTACTGGGTGGTCAGCAGCAGCGTGGTGCCCTCGCGGACCAGGTCGCGCAGCGCGTCCCAGAGCTCGCGGCGGCTGCGCGGGTCGAGCCCCGCGGTCGGCTCGTCCATGAACAGCACGGGCGGCGCGACGATCAGGCTCGCGGCCAGGTCGAGCCGCCGCCGCATGCCGCCCGAGTACGTCCTGACCAGCCGCCGCCCGGCCGCGGCCAGTCCGAACCGCTCCAGCAGCTCCTCGGCCCTGCTCCTGGCCCGCGCCCTGGACAGGTGGTAGAGGCGGCCGAACAGCTCCAGGTTGCGCCGGCCGGTCAGCAGCTCGTCCACGGCGGCGTGCTGACCGGCCAGGCCGATGCGGAAGCGCAGCCGGGCCGCGTCGCGCACCACGTCGAGCCCGGCGACCTCGGCCCGGCCGCCGTCCGGGCGGAGCAGGGTGGCCAGGATGCGCACGGTCGTCGTCTTGCCTGCTCCGTTGGGGCCGAGCAGCCCGCACACCGTGCCGGCCGGGACGTCGAGGTCGATGCCCCTGAGCGCCTCCGTGGCCGCGTACCGCTTCCGCAAACCCTCCGCGCAGATCATCGCGAGGCTCCTTAACGGCGTTAAATCTAACAGCGTTAAGGATGCATTGAACGTTGTTAAGCTGTCAACCGTGGCACTTGAGAAGGGCACCATCGTGGCCGCGGCGCTGCGGCTGCTGCAGGAGACCGGGCTCGACGGGCTCACGCTGCGGCGGCTCGCGGGCGAGCTGGGCGTGCAGGCGCCCGCGCTCTACTGGCACTTCACGAACAAGCAGGAGCTCCTCGACGCGATGGCCGAGGCGATGACCGCCGCCCACATGACCCGCCCCGCGCTCACCGAGCCCGCCGCCTGGCGCGAGTGGATGAGGGACCACGCCCACCGCGACCGGGCGATGCTCAACTCCTACCGCGACGGCGCCCGGCTGGTGGCCGGCACCCGGCCGTCACCGGTGCTGTTCGAGGTGGTGGAGCGGTCGGGGGC
>NZ_JBSFGJ010000900.1:0-1167 GCF_053596515.1 Nonomuraea sp. NPDC001684 | reverse complement strand
GGTGCCCGGTGGCGCGCAGCCGGGACTGGCAGTAGACGAGCACCCCCCACGTGGTGATCACCCCCAGCGAGGCGACCGCCGTGGCGATGTTGAAGGCGCGCTCGGGCAGGTAGTAGAACAGCGCCACGCCGCCGAGGAACATGGCCGCGGTGAACACGATCCCGCCGATCGGCACGTGCCGGGAGCTGAGCGTGGCGGCGAAGGCGGGGGCCTCCCGCTTGGTGGCCATCGACCGCAGGATGCGGCCGGTGGCGTACAGGCCCGAGTTGCAGGACGAGAGCGCGGCCGTGATCACCACGAGGTTCATGGCGTCGGCCGCCCAGGGCACCCCGAGCCCGGCGAAGAACGTGACGAACGGCGAGGTGCCGGCGCTGTAGGCCGTCCAGGGCAGGACCATCGCCAGCAGCAGCACCGAGCCCACGTAGAAGATCGCGATGCGCCAGATCACGCCGTTGATCGCCCGCGGCATGACCTCGTGCGGCCGGGCGGTCTCGCCGGCGGTGATGCCGACCAGCTCGATCGAGGCGTAGGCGAACACCACCGACTGCAGGCTCATCAGGACCAGCGGGAAGCCGGTGGGGAAGAAGCCGCCGTGCGCGACCAGGTTGCGCGGCCCGGCGTCGCCGACGGTGAAGACCACCAGCACCAGCGCGACCACCAGGAAGATCACGATGGCCAGCACCTTCAGCATCGCGAACCAGAACTCCAGCTCGCCGAACAGGCGGACCGACAGCAGGTTGACCACCAGCACGAACCCCAGCGCGAGCAGCGCGGTCAGCCACTGGGGGAAGCCGCCGGCCCAGTAGTGGACGTACGCGGCGATGGCGGTCAGTTCGGCGATGCCGGTGAAGGCCCAGTTGACCCAGTACATCCAGCCGCTGGCGAAGGCCGCCCACGGGCCGATGAACTCGCCCGCGTACTCGACGAAGGAGCCCGAGGCCGGACGGTAGAGCACCAGCTCGCCGAGCGCCCGCATGACGAAGAAGGCGGCCAGCCCGGCGGTGGCGTAGGAGAGCACGAGCGCGGGGCCGGTGGCGGCCAGGCGGCCGCCCGCGCCGAGGAAGAGGCCGACCCCGATCGCGCCGCCGATCGCGATCATCTGGATCTGGCGGTTGCCCAGCGCGTGGCTGTACCCCTCGTCGGACTGCGTGCGCACCCGGTGTCTCC
>NZ_JBSFGJ010000899.1:0-1175 GCF_053596515.1 Nonomuraea sp. NPDC001684 | reverse complement strand
CGCGTCGAGCACCGCCGGCGCGGACCCGCAGTGCCGAGCCGCCGCCATCGCGGCCCGGCGCACCGGCCCCTCGCTGGTCAGCACGCTGCCCGCGAGCACGATGTCGCCCGAGACGTGCACCCTGCGCAGGGTGGCCACCAGACGGTCGGCGGCCTCCTCGGCGACCTTGAGCGCCATCGGGTCACCGGCCTCGGCCGCCCGGCTGACCAGGGCGGACAGCGCGGCCAGGCGCATGTGGTCGGCCTGCGCGAGCCGGACGAACCGGTCGGCGACCGCCCGCGGCGACCCCGGACGCTCCTCGCCCAGGACCTGCTCGACGACGAGCGCGACCAGGCTGCCCGGCTCGCCCGTCGCACCCCGGTCGAGGGCGGAGACCACGGCCTTGGCGGCGGCGCGGCCGATCCAGAAGCCCGAGCCCTCGTCGCCCAGCAGCCAGCCGAGCCCGTCGGCGATCGTGTCGATGCGGTGGCCGGCGACCCTGGCCGCGACCGCGCCCGTGCCCGACAGCAGCAGCGAGCCGTCGGGCTCGGCGGTGCCGGCGGCGTAGGCCACCGCCACGTCGCGCTCGATCAGCGGGCCCGCCTCGATGCCGTGGCCGGCCCACACCCGGGCCAGCTCCGGAACCAGCGTGTCGACCTGGCCCGCGACCCCGGCCAGCGAGGCCACGACCCGGCCGCCGTCGTGCGACCCCAGCGCCTGCCCGAGCGCCGTGCCGATCGCCGCCACCGCCTTGTCCAGACCGTGTGCCGAGGGGTTGCCGGCGCCCGCCCGCGCGTAGCCGACCCGGGTGCCGTCGAGGGTGTGGACGGACACGCGCGTCGAGGTGGCTCCCGCGTCGACACCGAGCACCAGCGATTTGGTCACGGTCGAATTCTGGGGGTTGACGTGACCGGGAAGCAAGAATAATTTTCGCCAGAAGACCGAGTATTCGGAAGGAATATTCGTGACTTCAGGAGCCCTCGGGCGCGTCGAAACAGAACTGCCCGGTCTGCCGGAGGCGTTGCGCCGGGTCGGCGAGGTGATCCTCGGCGACCCCGCCGAGGCCGCGCGGTCGACCATCATCGCGCTGGCCGAACGGGCGGGCAGCTCGCCCGCCACCGTGACGAGGTTCTGCCGGGCGTTCGGCTTCTCCGGCTACGCCGAGCTGCGGGTCGCCCTCGCCACGGAGACCGGCA
>NZ_JBSFGJ010000898.1:0-1185 GCF_053596515.1 Nonomuraea sp. NPDC001684 | reverse complement strand
GGCGTACTTGAAGATCAGCATGAGCAGCGTGACCGTGCTGTTGTCCGGCCCCCCGCCGGTCATGACGTAGGGCTCGGTGAACACTGCCGATGTCGGTCAGCGTCTGCCCGGCCCGGTACATGCGGGCGGCCTCGGCGGGGTCGACGGTACGGCGGGCGAGGGCGGGGGAGTGATCGTGCTCAGTCACGGCGCGGGAAGCTAGCAGGCGCATCCCTTAACGTCATATGGGCCGCTGGACTGCGCAAACACGACGATCCCCGCCCCCGGGGGCGCCTCGGGGGCGGGGATCATCTCCTGGTGGTTCAGCTCTCAGCCGGGACCGGCTGACCGGGCGGCACACCGGCCGGGCCGTCGAGCTCGTCCTCGAACCCGATCCGGACCCGGCGGGCGAACAGGGTCAGGGTGACGGCGGTCGCCTCCTGGGCTCCGGCCGTGACGGTGACCTGCGAGTCGCGGGGGAGGTACACCGGCTGGCCGTCGATGACGACCTTGTGAGGGATGTTGATGGTGTGGCCCTGGGTGCGCTCGCCTGGCGGCACGTCCGGACCCTTGCCGTAGATGTCGATGCTGACCGCGTGCTCAGGCGGCAGCTCGGGCAGAGGCGGCGCAGGTGGAACCGCGTCCACCAGGATCTCCTCCTCGTCGGCGCCCACCTCGCACATGCCTTCGGCGGCCTCCTCGGGGAACTCCTCGGCCGGGATCTCGATGTCGTTCACGTACGGAACCTCCAGGCGGGTCAGGCGGCGGTGGTGGCGTGACCGGCCGCGACGAGCGCCTCGCCGAGGGCCTGGCCGCCACCGGCCGGGGTCAGGGTGGCCAGGTAGCGGCCGTACCGCTCCTTGCGGTCGCGGAACGTCCGCGCCAGGAAGCCGGGCCCGTGTTCGGCCACCCATGCGCGGGTGAACGCCGCGGCGTCCTCCCCTTCGGGGGTGCCGAGTTCGGGCGCGTACACGCCGGCCAGGCGGGCGCGGATTTTCGTGCTGATGCCGAACCCGAGATCGACGGCCAGGTCGAGGGTGTCGCCGTCGACCACCTTGGCCACGGTGGCGGCGTACACGTACAGGTCCGGGCCCGGTGCGGCCGCGGTGGGCTTGTGCTTGACGCAGCGGCAGTAGGCCGGGTGCTTGGCTGTGGCAGCGCCCGCCCCCGCGCGGGGGGCGGGCGGGGCGGGGCCCCCCGCCCCGG
>NZ_JBSFGJ010000897.1:0-1186 GCF_053596515.1 Nonomuraea sp. NPDC001684 | reverse complement strand
ACGTCGCGGTCCGCGCCGCCGTACTGCCAGTCCACGCCCTGGTGGTGCTGGTCGTCGGCGGTGGCGGCGTTGTCCTTGTCGGTCATGCGGAACCACGCGCACGGGTCCACCACCGTGGTCAGCTCGCCTTCCGGCATCTTGCCGGGAGCGCACGAGCCGGGGTACGAACCGCGCGGGTTGTAGTCGAGCAGGTCCGCGCCGGCCCCGCCGAAGACGTGGTCGACGAAGCGGTCGCCGGTGCCGCGGGCGGCCGGGTCGAACACGCCGCCGGACAGGCAGTCGGCGGTGGCCGCGTCCAGGGCCGGGTCGCAGCCCTTTCCGCCCCACAGCAGGTCGTCGCCGTCGCCGCCGAACACCTCGTCGCCGCCGCTGTCGCCGTTGACCAGGTCGTCGCCGGCGCCGCCGTGCATGCTGTCGCGTCCGGGGCCGCCGCGCAGGCGGTCGTCGCCGCCCTTGGCGAAACCGTCGTGCGGCATGGACGCGGCCGTCCAGGTGTCGCCGTCGGTGTCGTGCAGCAGGTCGGTGCGGCGGTCGTAGGTGCCGGGCTGGAAGCCCTTGTAGGTCTCCTTCGGCGGGGCGTTGAGGCTGACGGTGAAGCCGAGCCGCTGGGCGTCGGAGGCGTCGATGCGCTCGTTCAGCACGCCGCCCCGGTCGCCGAGCATGGCGTCCTCGCCCGCGCCGCCGGACAGGTCGTCGTCGCCCAGTTCACCGAACAGGTCGTCGTCGCCCTGGCCGCCGTGCAGTTCGTCGTCGCCGTCCTGGCCCCACAGCGCGTCGTCGCCGTCGTCGCCGTACAGGTGGTCGGCGCCGTAGGAGCCGGCCGGCTCGCAGGTGGCCTGGGCCTGGGTGCAGAACCTGGTCGAGTCGCCCGGCAGGGCCGGGTCGCGGCTGCGTACGCGGGTGGCGTCCGCGGGCGCCTGGCCCGCGGGGTAGCGCTCGGTGTAGACCTTCTCGGCGTTGCCCGTCACGGTGCGGACGAGCGAGCCGTTGTCACCGAGCAGGACGTCGGCGCCGCCGTTGCCCTCGATCGCGTCGGCCTCGTCGGCGGCGGCCTGCTTGGCCGAGCCGCCGATCAGGTCGTCCTGACCGGGGGTGTCGTCGCCCTCCAGGTCGGCTCGGCCACTGGCGTCGCCTCTCCAGCCGGGGTCGGCCAGCGGTCGCGTGGTGGTGCGGGTCGACTCGGCCG
>NZ_JBSFGJ010000896.1:0-1187 GCF_053596515.1 Nonomuraea sp. NPDC001684 | reverse complement strand
CGCCGCTAGCTCAGTCGGTTAGAGCAGCTGACTCTTAATCAGCGGGTCCGGGGTTCGAGTCCCTGGCGGCGCACCGCACGAAACCCCAGTTCAGCGGTCGTCCGTGACCACAGGAAGGCGGTCTGAACATGCCTCAGGGAAAACCGGCTGTCGTGCCCGACGACGGCCTGACCACGCGCCAGCGCCGGACCCGTCCGCTGCTGATGGTGCACACCGGACCGGGCAAGGGCAAGTCCACGGCCGCCTTCGGGATGGCGTTGCGGGCCTGGAACCAGGGCTGGCCGGTCGGGGTGTTCCAGTTCGTGAAGTCGGCCAAGTGGCGCATCGGCGAGGAACGGGCGCTCAAGGTGCTCGGCGAGACGGGCGAGGGCGGCCCGGTGGCCTGGCACAAGATGGGCGAGGGCTGGTCGTGGATCCAGCGGCCCGGCAGCGAGGAGGACCACGCGGCCGACGCCCGTGAGGGCTGGGAGCAGATCAAGCGCGACCTGGCGGCGCAGACGTACCGGTTCTACGTGCTGGACGAGTTCACGTACCCGCTGAAGTGGGGGTGGCTGGACCTGGACGACGTGCTGAAGGCGTTGACGGACCGGCCGGGCAGCCAGCACGTCGTGATCACCGGCAGGGACGCGCCCGGACGGCTGATCGAGGTCGCCGACCTGGTGACGGAGATGGGCAAGGTACGCCACCCCATGGACGCCGGGCAGAAGGGGCAGAAGGGCATCGAGTGGTAGTTCCCCGGCTGGTGATCGCCGCGCCGTCGTCGGGCAGCGGCAAGACGACGGTGGCCACCGGGCTCATGGCGGCGTTGCGGGCGCGCGGGCTGCGGGTCTCGCCGCACAAGGTGGGGCCCGACTACATCGACCCGGGCTATCACGCGCTGGCCGCCGGCCGTCCCGGCCGCAATCTGGATCCGTGGCTCGTCGGGGAGGAGCTCGTCGCCCCGCTGTTCCTGCACGGCGCCGCCGGGTGCGACGTGGCGGTGGTCGAGGGCGTGATGGGCCTGTTCGACGGCAGGGGGGACACCGGCTTCGCCTCGACCGCGCACGTCGCGACGCTGCTGGACGCGCCGGTGGTGCTGGTCGTGGACGCGGCCCGGCAGAGCAGGTCGGTGGCGGCGGGCGATGCTGGCCGAGCACGGCCGGATGGCCCGCGACTATCCCGACGTGCGGGCCAACACCGTGGCCTGC
>NZ_JBSFGJ010000895.1:0-1190 GCF_053596515.1 Nonomuraea sp. NPDC001684 | reverse complement strand
AGCCGGACCAGGCGGCCAGCGCCGCGGTGGCGTCGTGCCAGCCGGCGGCCGAGCCGCGCTGCCAGCTGCCGCCGTGCGCCCAGACCAGCAGCCCGGCGGGCGGCAGGCCCTGCGGCCGATGGACGCGGACCGGCACGGGAGGCGAGCCGGGAAGGACGAGACGTGACCACGGCGGCTCCCGGCGTCCGCCGGTCACGGCGATCACCGCGCCACTGGGCTGAGGATCCATGAGGTGCTCCGCGACGAGAGAGGGAGGGCGGGTCAGGCGTGCGCGCGGTCGCGCCGGCCGCGCAGGAAGATCGCCGCGACCAGGACGCCGAGCAGCACGAGCGCGGCGTTGACCGCGATCGCGACGGTGACGCCGTGCAGGACGGCCGCGCCGGTCACGGCCCCGGCCGTCGCGGCGGTGACGATCGCGGACATGATCGGGGTGCCCATGGTGATGCCGATCTGCTGGGACATCGAGGCCAGACCGGTGGCCAGGCCCTGCTCGCGGTCGGGCAGGCCGGTGGTGGCGGTGACCATGAAGCCGACGATGACCAGCATGTTCCCCACGCCGCCCAGGAAGGTGGCGGGCAGCAGCAACGCCATCGAGCCCGAGGCGCCGCCGAGGAGCAGCAGCGCGCCGGTGCTGACCGCCTGCAGCAGCCCGCCGCCGACCAGCACGGTCACGGTGGAGGTGCGGGCGATCGCCTTCGGGGCGAGCAGGCCACCGGCCACGGTGCCGAGACCGAGCACGCCGAACGACAGGCCGGCGGCCAGGGCGGTGAAGCCGAGGGTCTTCTGCAGGTAGAGGGTGAGCAGGTACACCAGGGACGTCTCGGTGACGAAGGCCAGCAGGCCGAGCAGGTTGCCCCAGGCCACGGTCGGCTTGCGCAGCACGTGCAGCGGCACGAGCGGCGCGGCGGCGCGCCGCTCGACCAGGTGGAACAGGCCGAGCAGGACGGCTCCGCCCAGCAGCCCGGCCAGGGCGAGGGGGTGGGTCCAGCCGTGCTCGCCGGCCTGCGTCAGGCCGTAGACGACGCCGAGCAGCCCGAGCGTCACGCTGAGCGCGCCGGGCAGGTCGAGCCGGGGACGATCGGCGGGCCGGGACTCGGCGATGACCGCGGGCGCGACGATGAGCACGGCGAGGGCGACGGGCACGTTGACGAAGAACGCCCAGCGCCAGGAGAGCAGGTCGGTCAGGACCC
>NZ_JBSFGJ010000894.1:0-1190 GCF_053596515.1 Nonomuraea sp. NPDC001684 | reverse complement strand
CGTCCGCTTCACCACACGTGCTCGCCAACCTCCTGCCGTTCGAGCAGGGCGGCCAGCTCCCGCGCGTCCTCGAGTGTGATTTTCATTTCTCGGAGGAACTGTGCTTTTCCGTCCCGCGGCCGAGGCTGACCTCGACCGCCTGCTCGGCTGCGTCGTCGACGAATCCATCAGCTGGGCCCATCCCGACCGGCTGCTCTCCTTCCTGGAGAGCCGCAACTACCGCTACGACCGCATCTGGCTCGCCGAGGAGAACGGCGAGATCCTGGCCCGCGCCGTCTGGTGGGGCTTCGCCGGCGAGGAGCGACCGCTCGCCCTCGACTGCGTCTACGTCCACCCCTCGGTCGAGGACCGTGTGGGGCTGGCCGCCGAGCTGCTGCGCCACGCGCACGCCGCGTTCGGCCGGACGCCGGAGTACCACGTCTTCGTCTCCAACGGCTGGCGCGAGGACCCGAAGGCGTCGGCGGCCATCGCCTGGCGCTGGGAGGCCGCCGGCCGCGCCGGGCTGACCGAGGAGCTGGAACGCCTGCGCTACGCCTGGACGCCCGGCTCGCCGGTGCCCGAGCCGTCCGACCGCCTGGTCTTCCGCGGCGATGACGACGACGAGGTGTTCGTGGACGCCTTCCGCCAGGTCGCCGAGGGCACCCTCGACTTCCACACCCGGCAGGCCCTGATGACCATGGACCCCGTGGAGCAGGCCCGCGAGGACGTCCGCGACAACCGCTCGATGCGGGGCGAGCGGTCCTGGTGGCGGCTGGCCTACGACAAGAGCGGCGACCTGGTCGGCGTCGCGCTGCCCTCCGCCAACGACGCCGGGCCCGTGGTCGGCTACCTCGGCGTGGTGCCCGCGCACCGGGGCCGCGGCTACGTCGACGAGCTGCTCGGCGAGATCACCCGCTTCCACGCCGAGCGCGGCGTGCCGGGCATCATGGCCGACACCGACGCGGGCAACGTCCCGATGGCGCGGGCGTTCGAACGCGCCGGGTACGAGAACGTCTCGGTCCGGCTCGTCCTGTCGGCCGACCCCGGCGCCGTCTGACCCCCTGTCCCGTCCCTGACCGGCCGCACCCCGTCAGGGACGGGACGTCAGGCGCGCCCGCACGGCCAGGTCGTGCAGGGCGTCGTCCGCGGTGGCCCGCTCGGGCAGCGCCGAGCCCTCGCGCGCCGCCTCCAGCGCGGCCGTCATCCGCGCC
>NZ_JBSFGJ010000893.1:0-1192 GCF_053596515.1 Nonomuraea sp. NPDC001684 | reverse complement strand
ACGGCGGATCTCTGGCGCCCGGAACCCCGTTGCCGTCCACCGCGCAACTCGCCGAGCAGTACGACGCCTCGCTGAGCGTGGTGAAGATGGCCGTCGGCATCCTGCGCAACGAGGGTCTGGTGATCGGCCAGCAGGGCAAGGGCGTGTTCGTCCGGGATGCGGAGGAGCGCCCCGCCGGCGACGAGCAGGCCGACGTGGCCGAGCTGCGCGCCGCCGTGCGGGACTTGTCGGTACGTCTCGCGAAGGTCGAGGAGCAGTTGGCTACGTCCACGTCACGCCGTCCCGGACGTAGCAGCCGGTGACCTTCCGAGCCAGCGAGGCCGAGGCCCCACCGGGGTGCCGGCGCAGGCTCAGGGCCTTGTCCTGGCGGCGGATGCCGACCAGGACCATGACGTAGCCGACGAGCAGGGTCGTGCTCAACAGGGCGGCGATGATCAGCGGGAGCCAGCTCACGTCCAGCTCACCCCCATCGCGAACGCGCTGCGGGGACCGCGCGGGGGACGCCTGGTCTCCGTCCGTCGCCGGTTACGCCGGTTCCGGGACCGCTCCTTACGCGCCCACCGGCTTCGCGCCAGGCACTTGGAGCACTGGGTCTGCCCCTCGGTCAGGGCGTTGCCGCAGTCGCACGAGGGCGTCTCGGCGGGGATGGTGATCTCGTTGTTCATGGGTGCATCTCCTCCTTCGGTCGCTGCCGTTGTGGCGTTGTGCAACCGAGGATGCGACGCAGTGTCAGGACGAGATCACTACACGACGGGACATGTTCAAGACGTTCGGCCTACGATGTCCAGGTCCCCGGACGTCCTTGGGAGCAGGTGAGATGGCGAACGAACGGCTACGCGCGGCCCTGTTGCAAAAGGGCGTGAGCGTCGCGGACCTGGCCGAGGCGATTGAGGTCGATCCCAAGACTGTCGAGCGGTGGATCACCAAGGGGCGAGAGCCGTACCGTAAGCACCGGTTTGCTACAGCTTCGTACCTGGGTGTGGACGAGACGTACCTGTGGCCGCAGGCTCTGTCGCGCGAGCAGGTGGTCGCCGCCTCCGAGAGCGAGGTCCTGGCCATCTATCCGCACCGCTGGGCCGTACCCCGGGACGCGTGGGGACGTCTGTTCACCGCCGCGTCCCAGGACATCGGCGTCCTGGTCTACAGCGGATTGTTTCTCGCCGACGACGCCGCGATGGTCCGCCTGCTGGGG
>NZ_JBSFGJ010000892.1:0-1198 GCF_053596515.1 Nonomuraea sp. NPDC001684 | reverse complement strand
GGGAAGTCCTGGTGCAGCTGGAGCAGGTTGGCGGCCTGGCCGGGGGGCAGGGTCTCGCGCCGGGCCCGCAGGTCGTAGGCGGAGACGATCAGGCCGCGCCCGTCCACCTCGACCCGGAGCAGGCCGTTGTCCAGCACGAAGCCGCCGTCCTCGCGGGGTTCCACGGCCGTCGGGGTCCCCGGTGCGGCCGGGGCCGCGCCGCCGGCCGGGACGCCGTTGCGGGCGTGCGGGGCCGCGTTGAAGACCAGCTCGTGGGGGCCGTCTCCGGCCAGGGCCCGCTGGGCGTCGTCGATCAGGCCGGTCAGCTCCTCGGCCAGCGCCGCGTAGGTGGCCCTGGCCTCGCGGTGCACCCAGGCGATCGACGAGCCGGGCAGGATGTCGTGGAACTGGTGCAGCAGCACCGTCTTCCAGATGCGGTCGAGCTGCTCGTACGGGTAGGGCGCGCCGGCCCGCACGGCGGCCGTGGCGGCCCACAGCTCGGCCTCGCGCAGCAGCGACTCGCTGCGCCGGTTGCCCTGCTTGGTCTTGGCCTGGCTGGTCAGCGTGGCCCGGTGCAGCTCCAGGTAGAGCTCGCCCACCCAGACCGGCGGGTCGGGGTACTCGGCCTCGGCCTTGGCGAAGAAGCCGGCGGGGGTCTCCCAGGTGACGGTGGCCGAGCCCTCCAGGTCGCGCAGCCGGGCGGCCTTGGCCACCATCTCGCGGGTGGTGCCGCCGCCGCCGTCGCCCCAGCCGGTGGGGGCCAGCGAGTGCCGGGCGACGCCCTTGTCCTTGAAGTTGCGGGCCGCGTGCGCGATCTCCCGGCCGTTCATCGAGCAGTTGTAGGTGTCGACCGGCGGGAAGTGCGTGAACACCCGCGACCCGTCGATGCCCTCCCACAGGAACGTGTGGTGCGGGAACGTGTTCGTCCGGCTCCACGAGATCTTCTGGGTGAGCAGCCGCTTCGAGCCCGCCGCCTTGATGATCTGCGGCAGCCCGGCCGCGAACCCGAACGTGTCCGGCAGCCACACCTCCTCGTTGTCGACGCCGAACTCGTCGATGAAGAACCGTTTGCCGTGCACGAACTGGCGGGCCATGGTCTCGGAGCCGGGCATGTTCGTGTCGGACTCCACCCACATGCCGCCGGTCGGGACGAACCGCCCGGCTCGTCGGCCGGGCGGTGGGCGGGGGCCAGCTCGCCGAGCACGCGGCTCAGGTAGCC
>NZ_JBSFGJ010000891.1:0-1199 GCF_053596515.1 Nonomuraea sp. NPDC001684 | reverse complement strand
ATCGCCGGCCCGTACGGCCCCGGCCCCGCCCAGCACGCCGCCGAGCTGGGCGCGCCGATCCTCGGCCTGTTCGGCGGGGCCGACGAGGGCATCCCCCCGAGGCGGCGATGATCTGCGGCAGCGCGGCCGAGTAGCCGAAGGTGTCCGGCACCCAGGCCTCCAGCGTGTCCACGCCGAACTCCTGCAGGAAGAACTGCTTGCCGTACAGGAACTGGCGGGCCAGCGACTCGCCGCCGGGCATGTTGATGTCGGGTTCGACCCACATGCCGCCGACCGGGATGAACTGCCCGGCGGCCACCTTCTTCCTGATGCGCTCGAACAGCGCCGGATAGTGCTGCTTCACCCAGGCCAGCTGCTGGGCGGAGGAGCAGGCGAAGCGGTACTCGGGGTGCTCGTCCATGAGCGTCACCGCGCTGGCGAACGTGCGCGCGCACTTGCGGATCGTCTCGCGCACCGGCCACAGCCAGGCCGTGTCGATGTGGGCGTGCCCGACGGCGACGATCCGGTGGCTGCTGGCCGCGGCCGGGCTGGCCAGCACGCCGGCCAGCGCCGCGCGTCCCGCCGCCGCGGTCGCCGACACGGCGGCGGGGTCGACGGCGTCGAGCATCCGCTCCAGCGCCCGCAGGATCTCCCACCGGCGCGCCGAGTCGGGGCTCAGCTCGCGCATCAGCCCGTCCAGCGTCCAGATGTCCTGCGCCAGCTCCCACACCCCGATGTCCAGCAGCGCCACGTCGAACGCTCTGGCGGTGTACAGCGGCCCGCCGCCCGCCGTCGCCCGGTCGCCCAGCGTCGTCGGCTCGTAGGTGTTCTCGCCGGCGAGTTCCGGGTTCGCCGCCGCCTCGACGTACAGGTCGACGTACGGCTCGGCCGGGTCCCACGGCAGGTGGGAGCTGCGCGGCGCCACGGCCTTGATGAGCGTGCCGTCGGGCAGGTAGCCGAGCCCTTCGGCCTGGAACCCGGGACGCGGCCCGGAGAAGCCCAGGTCGACGACGATCTCCAGCCGGGTGCCCGGGGGAATCTCCTCCGGCGTCCGGCCGGTCACGTGGAACCAGGTCGTGCCCCACGGGTCGCCCCACCGGTGCGGCAGCGTGACCGGCTCGTAGCCGGCCGCGAACGCCGCCTGCGCGGGCACCGGCTCGCCCGGCACGTTCCACGCCTCCACGGTGAGGGGCCGTCGTTCCCGGTAGAGGGCGCCGGGC
>NZ_JBSFGJ010000890.1:0-1202 GCF_053596515.1 Nonomuraea sp. NPDC001684 | reverse complement strand
CTCGGCGCTGGGCCTGGTGTCTCTGGGGGGTGGCACCAGACCCGGCGGCCGACTGGCGGGGTCGCGCGGAAGCGGGTCTTGGGCTGGCTCTCCCCTCCCCTCCGTGAGGGGCGCGGGCCAGGCCCGGGGCGAGACGAGGCGGCGTTCGACGGTGGGGGCCTGAACGCCGCCGCCCCTCGCCCTCAGGAGCCGGTGACCGCAGATGCGGAGGCCAGCCCAAGGCCGAACACCCCGCAGGAAGCGCACGAGGAGGAGCCGTGGACCTGGTCACGCCTGAGAAGGTCGCCATCCGGGCCGGCATCCCCACGCCGCTGGACGCCGACGTGCGCGCCGCGATCGAGGAAGCCCTTGACGACGCCCTGGCCGAAGCCGCCACCCACCTGGATCGATCCCCGATCCCGGAGGCGGTCACGCAGCACGGCGTCGTTCCGGACGGGCGCGGCGGATGGCTGCTCGACAACGAGCCCGTCATCGACATCACCTCCGTCACCCCAGAGACCGACCCGGGAACCGGGAACCTGACCGGCCGATACACGATCACCTACCGGGCCGGGCTCGACCCGGAGACGGACCGCCGGTACGGGCGCGTCCTGCGCCGCTTCCTGCTCTGGTCGGCCGTCGCCAACCCGATCGTGCGCCGCACCGCCCAGGCGAAGGGCGTACGCCTCATCGCGTCGGTGAACGTCGAGGGCCAGGGCGTCACCTACGAATCCGGGCAAGCCGCGGCAGGGACGGGGGTTGCGGGGGCTCCCCCGTCCCTTGCCGACCTGGACGCGTGGGTCAGCCACACCGTGTACCAGCGGCCAGGCCGCGGGCCTCACCCGATCGAGACGGGCGCCGCATGGCTGTGATCGGTGCCAACCTGGTGCTCGGCCTGCGCCGCCGCGCGGCCGGGGTGGACCCGCATGGGACTCCTGTGGCTGGTGTGCTGGGCGAGGCTGGTGAGTGGAGGCCGGGCCGCATCGTTGCCCGTCCCGAGGTGGACGGAGATGGGGAGACGGGGCCGGGCGTCTGGGTGCTCGCGGTCGACTCGTCGTGGTGGCCGTTCGCTGCCGCCGACGTGGTGGTCGAGCACGGCACGGGCCGCGCGTGGACGGTGGTGAAGGCGAAACTGCTGCACAGCGACTTCGACTCGGCCGTGGATTACGTCCGGGTGGAGGCGTCGCCCGCAGGGTGAGACGAGGAGGGGCCCGCCGTGGCGG
>NZ_JBSFGJ010000889.1:0-1203 GCF_053596515.1 Nonomuraea sp. NPDC001684 | reverse complement strand
GTCCACGTCGCCCGTCTCGAAGCCCTCCCAGGCGACCTGCTCCTTGATCTCGGGCAGCTGCACGTCGTACTTGAGCTCGTTCTTCAGCAGGTAGGGCAGGTCACGCAGATGCCGGAAGATCGCGATCAGCGCCTCCTGCACGGCGTCCGGCCCGCTGTCCAACGCGATGGGCCCGCAGATCCGGCCCAGGTACGGCGTCAGCTCGGCGAGCAGGTCGTTCATCGCCATCGTGTCGCCCCGCTGGGCGGCGAGCACCCGGGCCGCCGTCACGACGCGCCCCCGGCGTCCCGGGCCGCGTCCCGGGCCGCGTCCCCACCCGCGCCCCTGGCCGTGACCCGGGACGCGAGCCTGGCCAGCGCCTTCTCCCCCGCCGCCCGCACGCCCCACGGCACCAGCGCCGCGCGGCCCGGGACGCGCACCCCGCCCGTCTGCGCGACCAGCGTCCCCTCCGGCACGGCGGTCGCGGCCAGGCCGACGAGCAGGAACCGGCTCTGCATCCAGCACCAGCCCGGCCGCAGGTCGACGTCGAACCGGGCGCGCATGCCGTACCGGCTGCGGGCCCTGGCCACGAGGCGGCCGCCGTCCGAGCCCGCGGACTCGACGGTGAGATGCCGCATGTCGGGTTCGAACGTGCCGAACTCCTTCTCCAGATCGCTCACCACGGCCCAGACCGCCGCGAAGGGTGCGGGAATGACGCGCTCGGCGACGGACGCCCCGGGAATGGCCGCGGCCAGCGCGCGCAGGCGGCGTACGGGGTCCAGATCGGCAACAGGCCAGCTCATGTCCATCCAGAGGCGGGAGGGGCGCGAAAGGTTCCATGGAACCATTACGGATTTCGCCGACTCCTGCCGGGCATGAACATTCCACGCCTCGGCGCCCTGACCGCCTCCGCCCTGCTCACCGACGCCGCCGCGCACCTGTACTGGCTGACCGGCCGCACGTGGCCCGCCCGCGACGTCAGCTCCCTCTCCCTGGCGGTGCTGAACTTCGAGGTGCCGTTCACCTCGCGCGTGCTGGTGCCGCTCGTCGCCGTGCTCGGCGCCGGGGCGGCGGCGGTGCTGGTGTGCTCACGCGGTCGCGGCGGCCTGCCCGCCCGCCTGGTCACGGCCGCCGTCGCCGCCGGGACCCTGGTGCGGGCGGCGGCCGGGCTGGTGCCTCCTCCAACGCCTCCGGAGACACGTGCACGAGAACGTCCGCCAGATG
>NZ_JBSFGJ010000888.1:0-1212 GCF_053596515.1 Nonomuraea sp. NPDC001684 | reverse complement strand
CCGGGCCGTGGGCCGCCGCGGCCCAGCCCGGCGACGTCGTGCTGATGCTGGGCCCCGGCGGCGGCTACGCGCCCGACCCCGAGGCCGCCTGGCACCTGCTGGTGGGCGACGAGAGCGCGCTGCCGGCCATCGCCGCCTCCCTGGAGGCGCTGCCCGACGGCGCCCTGGCCCACGTCCTGCTGGAGGTGGACGGCCCCGGGGACGAGCTGAAGCTCGGCACGGCCGCCGACGCGCGGATCACCTGGCTGTACCGGGGCGCGCGGCCCGTCGGCCAGTCGCTGGTGGAGGCGGTGCGCGCGCTGGAGTTCCCCGAGGGGGACGTGCACGCGTTCGTCCACGGCGAGGCCGGTTTCGTCAAGGAGCTCCGCCGCCACCTGCGGCTGGAGCGGGGCGTGCCGATGGAGCGGCTGTCCATCTCCGGCTACTGGCGCATCGGCGTCGACGACGAGGGCTGGCGGGCGGTCAAGAACGACTGGAACCGCGAGGTCGAGGCCGACGAGGCCCGCGCCCTGGCCTCCTGACCCTCTTCCGGACGAAAGCCCGCCAACCACAGAAAGCCACTTCAGAACGTTCCATCCCAGCACTTACTAACCCTCCGGGCACGAACGCCTTACCTTCGATACCCCTTGCGCAAGACATGCGGAAAGGGCCCCCGGATGCCGCCACAGTGTGCCTTGCCGTGTCCCCCACAGGAGAGGCGAGACCCGGATGGCGCGTGGTGCGAGCGACATGCCTCCTGGCGTGCGACCGCTTACGGTGGGCGACCCGGTCGTCATCGGCCGGTACCTTCTCCTCGGCCGCCTGGGGACGGGCGGGATGGGAGTGGTGTACCTGGCCGAACACCCGCAAGGCGGCCTGGTCGCGCTCAAGACGCCGCACGCGGTACATCTCCACGATGCCACGTTGCGGGCGCGTTTCGCCGAGGAAGTGGCTTTCTCGCGGAGATTGGTGCCTTTCTGCACCGCCGCCGTCATCGAGGACGGCGTCGAGGACGGCCGTCCGTACCTGGTCACCGAGTACATCCCGGGGCCCGCGCTGTCCCAGGTGGTCAAGGCCGGGGGAGCGCTCACGCCCGACCTCGCCTACGGCGTGGCACTCGGCGTGGCCGCCGCGCTCGTCGCCGTGCACGAGGCCGGTCTGGTGCACCGCGACCTCAAGCCCGGCAACGTGCTGCTGTCGCCCGGAGGGCCGCGGGTCATCGACTTCGGCATC
>NZ_JBSFGJ010000887.1:0-1215 GCF_053596515.1 Nonomuraea sp. NPDC001684 | reverse complement strand
GCCGGGACGTCCGGCGGCAGTTCCACCAGCGCCCTCGGCACCGGGACCGCCCTCCAGACCTCCCGTACGGCCGCCGCCAGCTCCGCCCCGGGACGCCCGCACACCACCATCACGCTCGCCTCCGCCGCCGACGCCGCCACCGGCCAGCCACGGCGGTCCGCCTCCGCCTCGGCCAGCAGCCGCGCGCCCGTCCCGTACGGGCAGGCGACGAGGAGCACCCGGGGCCGCAGCGCCGCCTGCCGCAGCAGCCACCCCCTCAGGCCCACCGGAACGCCCCTTCCCGCCACGCGTACAGGACGCCGACCAGCAGCAGCCCCAGGAAGGCGAACATCTCCACCACCGCCGGCAGCCCCACCTCGGCCACCACGAGGGCCCACGGGTACATGAAGACCATCTCCATGTCGAAGGCGAGGAAGACCAGCGTCACGGCGTACCACCGGACGTGGAAGCGGGACACCGCGTGCTCCCGGGGCCGCGCCCCGGACAGGAACGGCCCCACCCGCGCGACTCCGCAGGGCGACAGGGCCAGGGAGGCCAGGTACACCGCGGCGACCCCGGCGGCGAGCAGCGCCACGAGCCCCAGCACAGCGCCCACCGCTCTCACCTGCCGCAGAGCCCGAAGATCAGATCACCTGCCCCTCACGGTAGCAACCGGAGTCCGACTTCCCCGCGACCGACATCCCCCCTTACCAGCACGAACGCGGCCGGGCAGGCGACCGGAGGATCAGTGCTTGAGGCCGAGAGAGGTGACCAGGTCGCGCATCTCGTCGTCGTAGACGGCGGCCGGGTCGTGGACGAGGCCGCGCAGGTGGCCGTAGATCTCCAGGGCGACGAGCCCGTGCATGCGGCCCCACACCCGCAGCGTCACCGCGATGGCCGCCGGCGGCAGGCCCGGGAAGTCCTCCCGGACGTGGGCGACCAGGGCGGGGTCGAAGTCGTCCCAGGTGTAGGCGCCGCCCCCGGACGCGCGCTCCCGGGCCGCCGGCCAGGCCGCGGCGACCAGCCCGACGATGCCGGCGCAGGCGCGCGCTTCGGCCTCCTTGCCCGGACCTTCTTCGGGCGGACGGTAGCCCGGCACGGGGTCACCGTAGACCAGCCGGAAGCCCTCGGGGTTGGCCAGCGCCCACTCGCGCATGGCCCGGGCCCAGGCCAGGATCCGCCCGCCCGGATCGTTCTCCGGCACCGCGTCGCGGGCGGCCTCGGCCGCGTCGACGG
>NZ_JBSFGJ010000886.1:0-1220 GCF_053596515.1 Nonomuraea sp. NPDC001684 | reverse complement strand
GCAGGAACGCCAGGCCCGCCTGGAGCGCGCTGTAGCGCAGCACCTGCTGCATGTGGAGCGACAGGAAGTACCAGAGCGCGAAGCCCGCGGCCCCCAGCAGGAACTGCACGAGGAGCGCGCCGGACACCGAGCGGGCCCGGAAGATCCGCAGCGGCATCAGCGGCGCCCGCGCGAACCGGGCCTGCACCAGGACGAACACGCCCAGCGCCAGCACGCCCACGCCCATCGGGACCAGCGCGCGCGCCGAACCCCAGCCGTGCGCGGGGGTCTGCAGCACGCCCAGCTCCAGCGCCGACAGCCCGGCCGTCACCGTGATCGCGCCGGTCAGGTCGAGCCCGCGGGCGCCGGTGTCGCGGCTCTCGGCGAGCAGGCGCAGCGCGGCGATGACCGCGACCGCCCCGATCGGCGCGTTGATCAGCAGGATCCAGCGCCAGGACAGGTGGTCGGTGAGCAGCCCGCCGGCCAGCGATCCCGCCGCCCCGCCGACCGCGAACACGGCCAGGCCCGCGACGAAGGTGCGCCTGCGGCCGTAGAGGTCGGCCGCCCGGCCGCCGAGCAGCAGGAACCCGGCGAAGGTGAGGAGGTAGCCGTTGACCACCCATTGCAGCCCCTCGGCGCCCAGGCGGAGGTCGGACTCCATGGCGGGCAGCGCGACGTTCACGATCGACACGTCGAGGACCATCATGAACTGCGCCAGGCAGACCAGGGCGACGATCGGCCAGAGGGGGCCGGGCGGCCGGGCGGCGCCCTGCCCGGCCGGTGGCGCCTCCGCGGTGTTCGTCATGATCGGAGATCTCGTCGAGGGTGCCCGCGGGGTCACACGACGGCGACGGCGTCGACCTCGACGAGGCATCCCGGGTTCAGCCCGGCCACGACGTGCACCGTGATGGCGGGCGGCGGGTCGGCCCGGTTCCACACCTCCTGGAAGGCGGCCACTCCCTCGTCGAACGTGTAACCGTCCAGCACGGCGATGCGCCAGTGCACGACGTTCGCCAGGCTCGCCCCCTCGCTCTCCAGGATCGTCCTGAGGTTGCGGAACACCTGCCTGGCCTGCTCCCCCACCGTCGGGCCGACGACCTTGCCGTCGGGGCCGACGCCGTTCTGGCCGCCGATGTAGATGGTCCTGGCCGGCTGCTCGACCACGACGGCCTGGCTGAAGGCCGGGCTGCGGTGCAGCCCCTCGGGGTTGATGTGCCGTTCGCCCATGTTCTCTCTCCTCA
>NZ_JBSFGJ010000885.1:0-1224 GCF_053596515.1 Nonomuraea sp. NPDC001684 | reverse complement strand
GGCGGCGCCCGTCATCCGGGCGCGGGCGGCCGTCATGGCGGCGTGGCCGGCGGGCGGCACCTGCGGCATCACCTCGTCGATGAGCTGGAATTCCTTCATCACACCTCAACTCCCAACGCGTCACGAAGTTTGGTCCTGGCCCGGCTCAGCCGGGAGGCGACGGTGCCGTAGGCGATGCCGAGCGCCGCCGCCACCTCGTCGTAGGTCAGCTCGCCGTAGGCGACGAGCAGCACCACGTCGCGCTCACCGCGCGACAGCCCGGCAAGTGCGGCCGACAGTTGCCGGACGGTCACCCGCGCCGCGACCCGATCGACCACCCGCTGGTCGTGGTTGTCCTCGTCGGCGGGCGGCCCCGACCTGGCCAGCGCCCGGTATCGCCGGAGCTCGGCACGCCGGTGCCGGCCGATGAGCTTGGTGGCGATGCCGTACAGCCAAGGTCTGATGCCGCCTTTGGAGGCGTCGAATCCGGCACGCCGGCGGAAGGCGATCAGGAAGGTCTCGGCGGCGAGGTCCTCGGCGACGTCGAGGTCGAGGCGGCGGCCGATGTAGCTGCGGATCTCCTCGTAGTGGGCATCGAAGAGGGCGGAGAATCGCTCGGGATCGGCGACCGCTCCGTCGAGGAACGTGGTCATGCACGGGGTCTCTCTCGCCGGGGATGTCGGACACTACTGATTGCCCGGTCGCCGCCCACCCTTCCATGTGAGTTCGACCCCTCGGCTGCCGACCGATCGATCGGTAGGATCCGGCTCATGGACATCATCGCGGCCACCCGGCACGGCAAGGTGCGCGGCCGACTCCACGACGGGATCCAGGTCTTCCGGGGCATCCCCTATGCGGCGCCGCCGTTCGGCGCCCACCGCTTCCGCGCCCCGGCGCCCGTCGAGCGCTGGGACGGCGTCCGTGACGCGGCGGAGTTCGGCCCGACCGCCCCCAAGCGGCCCTACCGGCCGCCGCTCGACCGGCTCATCCCCGAGCAGCAGATCCCCGGCGACGAGTGCCTCAACCTGAACGTCTGGACCCCCGGCGCGGACGGCGGCGCGCGTCCGGTGATGGTGTGGATCCACGGCGGCTCTCTGCGCAACGGCTCCTCCAGCCTGCCCCTGTACGACGGCCACGCCTTCGCCAGGGACGGCGTCGTCCTGGTCTCGATCAACTACCGGCTCGGCGTCGAGGGCTTCGGCGTCTTCCCCGACGCGCCGGACAACCGCGGCCTGCTCGACCAGA
>NZ_JBSFGJ010000884.1:0-1237 GCF_053596515.1 Nonomuraea sp. NPDC001684 | reverse complement strand
TCGTACAAGTCGACCTGGGTGGACACCTGGGCACCGAACGGCACCATCCCGTGCGGCCGCCAGTGGCCGCTGCCCGCCGGCTACCTCGCGGTACGCTCTGCTCGACGTGAGCGTCGTGTAGGTGCTGCGGGCCGAGACGCGGTGCAGAGTGCAGCCGTCAATGGTCAGGCGGATCTGGCGGGCGTCCACGGCGTCCACGTCGCATCGGCGGGGGGAACCGCTGATCGAGAGCTCAGGCCAGGCGCCGCCGCGCAGCTTCACGGGGCCGCCGGTGATCGTCATGTCGCGAAGGGCGACAGTGATGTGGGGGGTGAGGGCGTCGTCGCCGACGCTGGTGGCGAACCCTTCGATCCGGCCGTCGCGTATGACGGTTCCGGTCCGGGCGGTCCCCTGGGAGCTGACCTGGACGCCGGTGCCGGTGCCCGCGCCCTGGAGGGTGTGCCCGGCCAGGTCGATGGTCACGTCGTCGGCGCCGACGATCAGCGCGTCACCGGGACACGTCAGATCCCCGGTCAGGGTGACGCTCCCTGTCAGGACGCTCCCGCAGGTGACGGGGGCGCCTGCGGAGGCAGCGGCGGTCCGGCCGAGCCCGACGGTCGCGGTCAGCAGCAGGACGGAGCAGCCGGCCCGAACGAGCCCACGCGTCGTCGTGGAACGCCTGGGTCGGTGACCCGTGCGGACGAACCGTTCATCGCGCATGTGCCCTCCATCGCCGATCGACGAAATGCCTGCGTTCTCCTTTCGCTGGAACGGCGCGGTCATTACCGCTGTGGCCGCAACAGGACACGTCTGGAGGCGGGTGCCGGGCGGCACCCGTCCAAGCCCTGCCGGATCGGGCAGGTCACCGGCCTGGGGGTCGCCTTATGCTCAGTGGCGCGGCAGATCGAGGACATCCTCGCCGGCCGCGCTGCCGGGGGTGCGGAGGAGTGGCACCGGGTCGGTGGCGAAGCGGGCGGCGCGAGGCTCGCGTTCGTCCCCGAACCGGTGGGTGAGGATGCCGTAGAGTTCCGGGCGTCGTCCCTGGAGCCATCGGCGGCCGGTCGAGAGCGGCAGCAGGGTGAGGTCGAGGTCGGCGGTCACCATGTCGTCACCGGCCGCCCAGGTCTCGCCGAGGATGCGGCCGTAGGGGTCGATGATCATGGCGTTGCCGGTGCGGATCTCGTCGTCGTCCTCGCCGATGCCGTTGCTGAACAGGACGAACAGCCCGTTGTCATGAGCCCGGGCGGGCAACCAGCGC
>NZ_JBSFGJ010000883.1:0-1243 GCF_053596515.1 Nonomuraea sp. NPDC001684 | reverse complement strand
GCAGCGGCTGGTCGTCCACCAGCAGGACCCGGATCACGGCGTGCGGTCCATCGGCAGCTCGGCCTGGACGGTGAAGCCGCCCGCGCCGCGCGGAGCCGCCCGCAGGCTGCCGCCGAGCGCGGTGACGCGTTCACGCATGCCGATCAGGCCGACGCCGGGCACGGGGGCGGCGTCCGGCGTGGCCGTGCCGTCGTCGTCCACGCGGATCGCCAGCGCGTCGAGACGGTAGTCGATGCGGACCTCCGCGGTCGCGGCGGCGGCGTGCCGGGCGATGTTGGTCAGGGACTCCTGGACGATCCGGTACGCGGTCCGGTCCACCGCGGCCGGCACGTCGCGTCGTTGTCCCTCGATCGTCAGCGTCGCGTCGAGGCCGGTGGTCCGGGCCCGTTCCAGCAGCTCGGGCACCCGGTCCAGGCCGTGCGGCGGAGTCGTGTCGTCGCGCAGCGCCTCCAGGGTCGCGCGCAGCTCCCTGGTCGCCTCGCGTCCGGCCTCCTGGATCACCAGCAGGGCCTGCGGCACCTGCTCCCCCTTCCTGCGGGCAACGTGCACGGCCACCTCGGCCTGCACCTTGATGACCGAGATCTGGTGGGTGAGCGAATCGTGCAGGTCCCGCGCGATGCGCAGCCGCTCCTCGTCGGCACGCCGCCGCGCGGTCTCCTCCCGGGTGCGCTCGGCCTCCTCCGCCCGTCCCTCCGCCTGCCGCAACGCCTCCCCCGCGGCGCCGGCCGCGACCAGCCAGGCCAGCTCCAGCGCGCCCCTGGCCTGCGCGAACGCCTCGCCCGTGTCGTGCAGCCCGGAAGCCAGCGCGGCCAGGGGCAGCAGGGCCAGCACGATCACGCTCGCGGCCACGGTGACCAGCCGCCTTCCGGCCCGCATCGCCGCGTACACCGCGAACAGGTACGCCACCGCCGGCACGTCGAACCCGGCCGCCTGGTACCCCACCGCGCACAACCCCGTCACGGCCAGGACGGGCACCGGTGCCCGGCGGCGCGCGACCAGCGCCAGCCCGCCGGCCGCCAGCAGCGCGTAGCCGAGCGGCGCGAGGTGGGTGGCGGAAGGCTGCCCGGACAACCCGGTGATCACCAGCGCCGCCGCCACGCCGGCCGCGACCAGCCAGTCGATCACCCCGGCTCCGACGCCGAGCCGCCTTGTGCTCATACGCGCAGGCCGCGACCTGCCCGGACCTGGGGTCCGCGGGCGGGCTGAACTGGCCGTAGCGCACGGACCTGGTCTGGTCGCCGCC
>NZ_JBSFGJ010000882.1:0-1244 GCF_053596515.1 Nonomuraea sp. NPDC001684 | reverse complement strand
TTCGACGGCGACGCCGTCGAAGGTGGCGGTCTGGCCCGCCTCGACGGGGTGCTCGGCGCCGTCGAGGACGAGCGTCATCCGCCCGGAGACGACGCTGAGGGTCTCCACCACCCCGGCCTGGTGGGGCTGGCTGGGGTACTCCTCGCCGGGTTCCAGCCGCCAGCGCCAGACCTCGACGGGGGCCGGGCCGGTGGTGGTCAGCATGAGCCGGGCCTGGCCGCCGCGCGGCCCGGTCCACAAGGGGGCCACGGCGTCGGCGGCCACCACGCGCAGGCGGCCCTCCGGCGGCCCCTGCATCAGGGCCGAGACCGAGATGCCCAGGGTGTCGGCCAGCCGGACCAGCGTGGCCAGGTTGGGGTTGCCCTGCGCCTTCTCCAGCGCCACCAGCGCGCCCTTGCTGACCTGGGCGCGCCGGCCGAGCTCCTCCAGGGACAGGCCGGCGCGGGTGCGGGCGGCCTTGACGTTGTGGGCGACCGTGCGCAGGGCGCTGGCCGGCTCGGCCATCTGTTCACCTTCCTCGCGGGGCGGACCGGTGGAATGTACTGCGCGGTCGGTCCGTTGTCCTCCAGCAGTCATTCTAATGTACTCTTTGGTCGTTCCGCTGGATGTCCGGGAGGTGTCGTGATCGCTCTGCTGCTGGCCCTGGGCAGCTCGCTCGCCTACGGCTGCGCCGACTTCCTCGGCGGCCTGGGCGCCCGCAGGGCCCATGTGCTGCGTACCGTGATGGTCGCGGCCCCGGCCAGCCTCGTGGTCGAGCTGCTGCTGTGGCCGATGCTCGGCGCGTCGTTCAGCCCCGCCGCGCTCGGCTGGGGCGCGGCCTCGGGCGTCGCCTCGGCGGCCGTGTTCGCCCTGCTCTACCGCACGCTGGCGATCGGCCCGATGAACGTGCTGTCGCCGGTGACCGCGCTGGTGTCGGCCGCGCTGCCCGTCGCCGTGGGGCTGCTCCAGGGCGAGCACCTGTCGGCCGCCGGGCTGGTGGGGCTGCCGCTCGCGCTGGTGGCGGTCGTCCTGGTCAGCGCGGGGCACGGCGCGGGGTCGGCGCGTCCGTCGCGGACGGCGCTGCTGCTGGCCTTCGGCGCCGGGTCGGCGATCGCCCTCCAGCTCGTCTTCCTGCACCAGGCGCCGGCCGACAGCGGGGTGGCGCCGTTGCGGCGAGCCCGGCGGCGGCGAGGACCTGCTCGGTGTTGGCGCTGGAGGACACCACCGCGCGGCGCAGCCCCGCGTCCCGGACCGCGGCCAGGTAG
>NZ_JBSFGJ010000881.1:0-1254 GCF_053596515.1 Nonomuraea sp. NPDC001684 | reverse complement strand
TGGGGGAGCCGGGCGCACGAGGCGCACGGGCACCCGTCCACCGGCCAGCCCGCCGCACCCCCGGTCCCGGAGAGAAGAATCTTCACCGCCCAGAGGCTACCGACCGGCCCGACCGGCCCGACCGGGGCGGCGCCGGGCGGCCAGGGCCGTGCCCGCGCCGAGCAACAACAGCGCCCCCGCCCCGCCCGCGATCAGCAGCGCCGGAACTCCGCGGGGCGCGCCCGCGGGCGCGGCGGCCCGCTCGGCGGCGTCCGCGCCCTGGGACGGGGTCGTCCCCGCGGCCTGGGACGGGTAGCCGCTGACCGACACGACCTCGCCGCGCCCGTTCACGCCGACCCTGGCCGCGGAGGCCAGGAGCTGGGCGGCGGTCGCGTCCTCGGCGCCGGTCACGCAGCGCAGCAGCGGGTGCGCCGGCGGCCGCTCACCGGACGGGACGTCGCCCTCCCCGTCCCCGAAGTCCACCGCGACCGCCACCCGCTTGTGCCCCGAACCGGCCGCGTCCTGGACGCACACCGCCGGGAACGACGGCAGCTCACCCCCCGGCGGCTCGCCCACCGACCCGTCGGCCGAGACCGCGAAGCGCCACCCGACGACCGAGCCGTCCGCCGGCTCGTACGCGGCCGTGGACGCCAGCCACGCCGTGCCGTCGCTGCGCCAGACCCCCCCACAGCCGCACGGCCCCAGGCGCGGGACCGCCGGGCCGCGAGGAGGGTGAGCCGAGCGCGGAGGAGGGGAGAAGGACTACGGCGGCCGCCCCCAGGACGACCGCCGCGGCGACACGGCCCGCGCGCAGCATCGATGGACCTCCGAGCTCGGGAGTAGGGTTCCAGTGCCGTCGGAGGGAAGGCGCCGGCGAACCCGCGGAGAAGGAGCGTATGGCATGACATGGCGGTGGCGTTATGAAAATGCAAATGGTGGTGAGGTGACGGACCGCCCTTTGCCGCGAGAGGTTTTCCCGAGTCAGGCCGATGCGGAGTCCTGGCTCGGGGAGAACTGGCGTGAGCTGCTCGAATCCGGCGTCGAGCAGGTGGCGCTGCTCGACGAGGACCGCGTCGAATACACGGGATTGTCATTGCGTCCGGAGTGATCCGCGAAAAAACGGAAACCCCTTGAGCGCATTGTGGCTCAAGGGGTTTTCCGTTCTCCGGTCACGGACGGACGGCGGGGCTCACCGTCTTGGCCGGGTCGCGCTCCACGACCGTGCCGAGCACGTCGTCGATGCGCTTGAGCACGTCGTCCTCCAGCTTGACGCCG
>NZ_JBSFGJ010000880.1:0-1254 GCF_053596515.1 Nonomuraea sp. NPDC001684 | reverse complement strand
GTTCCTGCCCGGCCCGCACGCCAGGCTCGCCGGCCCGACCTTCCGGGAATGGCTGGACGCCCAGCCCTGATCCGGCCCCGCCCTTGTCCTCGGTGGGACGCCGAGGACAAGGGGTTCCCTGTGCGGGCATCCCGGAGGGTCGCCGTCTGGATGATCTTCGAAAATTGTCCGTGCCCTGCGCCATGATGACACCGCTCGTCTCCGCATAACGGACGTTCCCGCCCGGCCACGCCCGGCTCACCGAGGCCGAGACGGCGGCCGTGGCGGAGGCCGCGCGCCTGGTCGGCGTCCTGGAGGGCCTCGACGGCGACGGCTTCAGCCTGACGTGCGTGCGCGGTGTCAGCGCGGCCGAGGCGGCGCGCCTGCTGGCCGCCGAACCCGCCACGGAGGAGGAGCTCGAAGAGGTCGAGGAGGATCCGTTCGAGGACGACGCGCTGCGGTTCGTCGGCGTCACCGACGTGCCGGGCGGCTGCGTCGTCTTCCAGGAGTGGGGGTACATGGCCGCCACGCCCGGCGTCATGAAGGCGCTGTCGGCGGGCACGGTCGCCTACGGCATGTACGCCAATCCCAAGAGCGGCAACCAGGACAGGGTCTACCGCGACGGCGAGGTCGAGGAATGGGACACCCATCCGGGCGGCGGCGACGCGTCCCCGGAGGACTCGCCGGAGGAGATCCTGCGCACGTACCTGTACGAGGGGTGCGCCGAGGCGTACTGCTTCGCCGGCGCGGGGCTGCCCCCGGCCGACGCCCGCTCGCTCACGGAACCGGACACGTACCTGCGGCTGCCCGACGGCGACTACTGGGCCTGAGCGTTCTCCTCCCGGGCGCCGGTGCCAGCGTTCTGCCAGCCGGGTGACAGCCCCGGCGGCCAGGCTCCTGTCTCCACCGACGTGAAGGCAGGGCGTGATGGGCGGCAAGAAGTCGATGCGGTGGCGCGGCGCGGACGTGACCTCGAAGGACGGCACGACGATCGCCGTGCTCAGCGCGGGGCGGGGGCCGGGGCTGCTGGTGATCCCCGGGAACAACCGGCGCGCCCACCACTACGGGGCGCTGGCGCGAGCACTGTCCGGCACGCACAGCGTGCACGTGACCGAACGGCGCGGACGCGGCGGCAGCGGCCCGCAGGGCCCGGCGTACGGCGTGGACACCGAGGTCGACGACGCGCTGGCCGTCATGGACCGCACGGGCGCGCGCCTGGATGGAGGTGTCTGGCCAAGTCGTCGGTGGCTTGTTCCTCGGCTCCCGGCAGCAGTC
>NZ_JBSFGJ010000879.1:0-1255 GCF_053596515.1 Nonomuraea sp. NPDC001684 | reverse complement strand
CGTGCGTTGTATTTGGAGATCGCGCGTTTGACGATGCGGTCTTTGGTGCGGACTCGCCGGGCGGGCAGGAGATGGGCCAGGACGTGACGGCCGATGGCGCCGATCAGGTCGATGTCGGTGCCGGTGATGACGCCGGCGGCCAGGATGAGCTGGTCTCGGGCGGCGGCCAGAGCGGTGGTGAAGCCGGCCCGGTCCGGGTCGGTGCCCGGGAGGCTGTCGGTGGCGTCGGTCATCGCGGTCCGCAGCACCTGGTAGACGGTCAGCAGCGCCCAGACCTCCTGCTCGATGCCGTCAGGAGTGTGCGCCCGCAGGACGTGACCGCTCAGGATGGTGGACTTCAGCTCGGCGTAGGTTGTCTCGATCTCCCAGCGCTCGTGGTAGAGCCGGATGAGGTCGGCCGCCGGGTAGGCCGATGCGTTGGTGAGGGTGGTCAGCAGCCGGTAGTGGCCGGTCCGGGTGCCCGCTGTGGTGCGGATGGTGATCTCGGCGTCGATGACGCGGACGGTCAGTGCACCGAGCCGGGCCAGAATCGAGCCGTCCCGGCAGCGGGCCACGGCGGGCAGGTTGCGGCCGGACTTGCAGCGGACCAGCAGGTCGGCGCCGGTGGCGGCGACCTGGTTGAGCAGGTCGGTGGCGGCGAAGTTCCGGTCGCCCAGCAGGAGCATCCCGGTTCGCAGGTACGCGGCCAGACGGCGGGCGTAGTCGAGTTCGCCGGTGCTGGCAGGCCCGAACACGGCTGCGATCATCGACCTGGTTCCGCAGGCCACCAGCGCGGTCAGACGCAGTTGCGGGTAGCCGGACGTGCCGTTGCCGAGTCGCTGGCGGGTGAAGATCGTGAGGTTGGCCGGACAGTCCGGGACCGGTAGCAGGGTGCCGTCGACGGCGACCACCCGCAGGCCTCGCCACCATCCTGCGGCAGCGGTCGTCGCTGCGGGGCCGCTGATCAGGTCGAACAGCGCTTTCATCGGGGCCGGGCCGAGCCGTTGGCGGGCCTGGCGAAGAGCGCTGCCGCTGGGCCGTGCCAATGCCAGGCCCGCCAGCCCGGCGCACAACCGGTCGAAGACCTGCCGGTAGCCCAGGTCGGTGAACAACGCCGCGGCCAGCAGCAGGTAGACCGTGACCCGCGCCGGTATCAGCCGGACCCTTCGCTCACGCGCACGCGTGTCTGCCAGCACTTCATCGACCATCTCGAACGGGATGATCCGGGTCAGTTCGCCCAGGTGTCCTGGCGCGAACACCCCAGCGGCTACCCCGG
>NZ_JBSFGJ010000878.1:0-1257 GCF_053596515.1 Nonomuraea sp. NPDC001684 | reverse complement strand
GGTCGTCCCCGGTGACGGTGGAGACGACCCGCCGGGCGACCGGCCCGAACCGCTCCTCCGCCAGGTAGCCGGCCAGCGCCTCGGCCGCCGGGGCGACCAGCGGCGAGTGGAAGGCGTGCGAGACGTTCAGCCTGGTCCAGGTGAGCCCGGCGCGCTCGGCCCGGCGGCCGGCCTCCTCCACCGCCGCCACCGGCCCGGCGACGACGGTCTGGAGCGGCCCGTTGTACCCGGCGATCACCACTGGCAGGTCGCCCACCAGCGCCGGCACGGTCTCCGGCGCGGCCCGCACGCCGGCCATCGTGCCCGGCTCGCTGCGCTCCCGCATCGCCCGGCCGCGCTTGGTCGCCACGCGCAGCAGCGCGTCCTCGTCCATCGCGCCCGCCCAGTGCAGGGCCGACAGCTCGCCCAGGCTGTGCCCGACGGCCGCGTCCGCCTCGATGCCGAGCAGCGACAGCGCGCGCAGGCCCGCCATCGAGCCGGTGACGATGCGCGGCTGGGCGACCTCGGTGGCCGCCATGTCGCCGTCGGTGGGCAGCGCCGCCGTGGTGTACACCTCGGCGACGTCGGCGAAGCGCCTGGCAAGCGCGCCGCCGTCGGTCCCGCGGCCCGAGCCCTGCCCGGGGAAGAGGAAGCCGATCCGCGGCCGTGCCGAGGCTCGGCCGAGGAACGCCTTGCCGTCGGGGGTGGACAGCGCGTTCTCGCCGGACTCCAGCGCCGTCAGCACGCGGGTGAGCTGCCGTACGGCGTCGTCGGGCGAGGAGACCACGACGGCCGCCCGGAACGGCAGGCCGCGCAGCCGCCCGCGCAGCGTGGCGGCCAGGTCGGCGAGCTGGCCGTAGGACACCTTGGGCACGAAGTCGAGCAGCTCCGACACCAGGCCGCGCAGCTCGTCCCAGGTGCCGCCGTCCAGCAGGAACAGCTCCGCGTCCTGGGACGCGGCGGCCAGCGCCTTGACCCGGCTGGACACCCGCCGCCGCGGGCCGGTGTTCTCCAGCACCACGTGCGTGTTGATGCCGCCGAAGCCCATGGCGGTCACCGCCGCGCGCAGCGGCGCGCCCTGCGGCCACGGCTCGGCCGTGCGCAGCACCCGCAGCGTGGCGCCCTCGTCGGTGAGCACCTGGTGCGGGTCGACGCATCCGATGGTCGGCGGCAGCACCTGCTCGTGCACGGCCATGGCCGCCTTGATCAGGCCCGCCACGCCCGCCGCCGCCTTGGCGTGGCCGATCATGCCCTTGATCGAGCCGACCGCGGCCGGCC
>NZ_JBSFGJ010000877.1:0-1260 GCF_053596515.1 Nonomuraea sp. NPDC001684 | reverse complement strand
GGCGCGTGCCCCCTGGTCAGGGCGACCTTGACGCCGTGGGACAGCACGTTGGCACGCAGCCGCGCGCAGGCGGACTGGTCGCGTTCGACCGCCACTCCCACGGCATCTTCGGCGTCACGCCCGACGACGATGACGTCGAACGCGAGATCCGCCGTGGCCGTGATCTCGCCGACGCCGCGGCGGCAGCCGGCGTCTCCCATTTCGTGTTCGCCTCGGTCGGCGGGGCCGACCGGGGCACCGGCATCCCCTACTGGGAGAGCAAATGGCAGATCGAGCAGCACATACGCGCGCTCGGCCTGCCCGCGACGATCCTGCGGCCGGTCCGATTCATGGAGAACCACACCATTCCCGGACTGCCCCTCGGCGGCATCGTCGACGGCGAGCTCACGCACCTGTTCGACCCGGAGACACCGGTGCAGCTCATCGCCGCCACCGACATCGGCGCCCTGGCCCGCCTCGCCTTCACCCGCCCGCAGGAGTACATCGGACAGGCGATCGAGATTGCCGGCGATGAGCTGACCCCCAACCGGACGGTGGAACTCATCAGCCGCAGCATCGGGCGCGAGATCACCTACCGGCAGGTCTCCATCGGCGGCATCGGACTGGGCCAGGAGGCGGAGCGCGCTTTCGCGGACGAGCGCGGTCTGTGGAGAGCCGACATCACGGCGCTCCGCGAACGCCACCCCGACCTGCTGAACTTCCAGGCATGGCTCCAACACGGCGGGGCCGAACAGATCCAAGCCCTGTTCGCCGGGGCTCACTAGCGCCGCCCTCCGCGCCACACGGCGCCTGAGTCGGCCGCAGCGCGGGCGTCAACTCGCGCTGCGGCTCACTGTCACCGACTTCTAGCCAGCACCCAACGAGCAGTTCTCCGCCGAAGAAACTGTCATCGACGTGTCCGATGACTGCCTGTCGCCCTGCAGAGTCGTTCAAGCCAGACGAGATCAACTTTCAGCTCCGAGACCGTCCAGCAGATCGCCGACGAGTTCGGCGTCACCCGCCCCACCATCTACCGACACCTCACCAAGGATACGTAACCCCAGCTCAGGGGCGTATCCGACGGAAATTCCTACAGGACTACCGAGACCCCCTGAAGGGTGCCGTCATCCATGTGCTCGACGTACGCACTGGCGGTGGCCATGGTGGTGTGTGACAGCGAGGAGAGGTGCGAGTACGCCGGGTAAACCTCGGCGACGTCGTACCGCTCGAGGAGTCCACGCGGAGGCGGCACTCTCCTCCCCCCGAAGCGGCGCCCATCCT
>NZ_JBSFGJ010000876.1:0-1277 GCF_053596515.1 Nonomuraea sp. NPDC001684 | reverse complement strand
ATCGGGCCGCTGGTGGCGCTCTACTCCGTCGCCGCCCACCGGTCCTGGGCGTGGTGCGCGGCCGGTGCGGTGCTGATCGTCTTCGAGTGGACCTACGCCTCGGCGCAGCAGCCCGGCGTCGCGCTGTGGTCGGCCGCCGCGCAGTCGTGCATCGTGGCGGCCTGCGGGGTGGGCGCGGGCACCAGCGTGCGGCTGCTGTCGGAGCGCACCGGGCAGCTCGCCGACCTGGCCGCGCAGCTGCGCGCGGAGCAGGGCGCCGCCGCCCGGCGGGCGGTCACCCGCGAACGGGTGCGCATCGCCCGCGAGTTGCACGACGTCGTCGCCCACCACATGTCGGTCATCTCCGTACAGGCCGGGCTGGGGCGCTACGTGGCGCTGAGCGACCCGGCCACCGCCCACGCCACGCTGGGCGTCATCGCCGACACCAGCCACGAGGCGCTGACCGAGATGCGCCGGCTGCTGTCGATCCTGCGCATCGAGGCCCACGACGACGACGAGGGCCTCTACGCCACCGCGCCGGGCCTGCTGGCCCTCGATCCGCTGGTCGAGCGCATGCGCGGGGCGGGCGTCGCCACCGAGCTCGTCGTCGAGGGCCGGGCCCGGCCGCTGCCGTCCGGCCTCGACCTGTGCGCCTACCGCATCGTCCAGGAGTCGCTGACGAACGTGCTCAAGCACGCCGACCCCGGCCGGGTCGAGATCCACATCGGCTACGGTCCGGCCACGCTGACGTTACGCGTCAGCAACGACGGCGCCGCCGTCCAGGCGGGAGACGGGCCGTCCGGCGGTCACGGGTTGATCGGCATGACTGAACGTGTCAGGCTCTACCAGGGGTCGATCACCGCCGGGCCGCTGCCCGGAGGCGGGTTCGAGGTCCTGGCGACCTTCCCGCTCCCCGTGCCCGGTGCCGACGATCGGCCGCCGTGACGACCGTGAAGCAGGTGCGAGATCAAAGTCCTCGTCGTCGACGACCAGGTGCTCATCCGTGCGGGTCTGGCCGCGCTCCTGCGCGCCGCGGGCCTGGAGGTCGTGGGCGAGGCCGCCGACGGTGAGGAGGCCGTGCGCCTGGCCGCCACGCTGCGGCCCGACGTGATCCTCATGGACATCAGGATGCCCGGCATCAACGGCCTGACGGCGACCGAGCGCATCCTGGCCGCCGCGCACGACCCGCCGCCCAAGGTGCTCATCCTGACCACGTTCGACCTCGACGAGTACGTCTACAACGCGCTGCGCCTGGGCGCCGGCGGGTTCCTGCTCAAGGACACCCCGCCCGAACGCCA
>NZ_JBSFGJ010000875.1:0-1280 GCF_053596515.1 Nonomuraea sp. NPDC001684 | reverse complement strand
ACGCGCCGGTGCCCGAGGGGGCCGACTTCGAGCAGATGACCGACGCGTGGATGATGGCCGACGCGGCCACGCTGCGCGCCCTGCTCGCCATCCGCACCAACCGGCCGGTGACGTTCGGGTGGGGGCCGCGTTTCCTGCACTCGACCGGCCAATACCACAAGGGCGGGCCGCAGAACGGCGTGTTCCTGCAGATCACGGGTGCGGTGGCCGACGACGTCGCCGTCCCCGGGCAGCCGTACACGCTGGGGCGGCTCCAGCTCGCGCAGGCGCTGGGCGACCTGGCCGCGCTGGAGACCCGCGGACGGCCCGCCGTACGCCTGCACTTGACGGACCGCGCGACGGGTGTCGCGCATTTGCTCGCAGCCGCACAGGAGGTTTGAGATGACTGACGAAGCATCTCCTGAGGAGGAGGTCGTCGCGGTGGCGGCGGCCGTGGCGAACACCGCCACGACATTGGAGGTCGCCGAGGCCAACCCCTTGCGCGACCCGCGTGACAAGCGGCTGCCGCGGGTGGCGGGGCCGTGCGTGCTGGTGCTGTTCGGCGTGACGGGCGACCTGGCCAAGCGCAAGCTGCTGCCGGCCATTTACGACCTGGGCAACCGCGGCCTGCTGCCGCCCGGTTTCTCGCTGGTCGGTTTCGCCAGGCGCGACTGGAAGGACCAGGACTTCGCGCAGTTGACGCACGACGCGGTCAAGGCGCACGCGCGTACGCCGTTCCGCGAGGAGGTCTGGAAGCAGATCCTCGAAGGCATCCATTTCGTGCCGGGCGAGTTCTCCGACGACGGAGCCTTCGACGCGCTGGCGATGGCGTTGGCGGAGATCGACCAGACCCGCGGCACGGGCGGCAACTACGCTTTCTACCTGTCCGTCCCGCCCAAGTTCTTCCCCGTGGTGGTCGAGCAGCTCAAGCGCACCGGGCTGTCCGACGCGCCCGAGGGGTCGTGGCGGCGGGTGGTCATCGAGAAGCCGTTCGGCCACGACCTGAAGTCGGCCCACGAGCTGAACGAGATCACCACGTCGGCGTTCCCGGAGAGCTCGATCTTCCGGATCGACCACTACCTGGGCAAGGAGACGGTCCAGAACATCCTGGCGCTGCGCTTCGCCAACAACCTGTACGAGCCCATCTGGAACCGCAGCTTCGTCGACCACGTGCAGATCACCATGGCCGAGGACATCGGCATCGGCGGGCGCGCCGGCTACTACGACGGCATCGGCGCGGCCCGCGACGTGATCCAGAACCACCTGCTCCAGCTGCTCGCGCTGGTCGCCATGGAGGACCC
>NZ_JBSFGJ010000874.1:0-1295 GCF_053596515.1 Nonomuraea sp. NPDC001684 | reverse complement strand
ACTGAGGTGCCCAGCAGATTCCGGACAGTCAGCTATATAAGCTGACAGAAGTCTGGAAGAGGTAGGTACGTGACGAGGCGTCGTAGGCAGTTCTCGCCGGAGTTCAAGGAAGAAGCCGTCCGCATGGTGCTGGAGGGTGAACGGACGGTCGCGTCGGTGGCACGCGAGTTCGGGATCAACGCCAGCACCCTGGGCAGCTGGGTGAACCGGCATCGGATCGTGAACGTTCAGGACGAGCAGCCGGGGCCGGCTGCCGGGCCGGACCGGGCCCGGATCCGGGAGCTGGAGCGGGAGAACGCCGAGCTGCGCGAGAAGTTGATCTTCCTGAAAAAAGCGGCCGCCTTCTTCGCGGCCGAGACTCGATGACGCTCGCCAAGTACGAGCTCATCGACGCGGAGAAGGCTCGTCACTCGATCGTGAAAATGTGCGCCTGGCTCGGCGTGTCCCGCTCGGGCTACTACGAATGGCGCGAGCGGCCGGCCTCGGCCACCGCGCAACGCCGCGCGCTGCTGGCCGCACTGGTCGCCGAGATCTTCACCGACGCGCATGAGACCTACGGCTACCGGCGGGTGCACGCCGCCCTGGCCCGTCGCGGCGAGCACTGCTCGGCCGAACTGGTCCGCGCCCTGATGCGCGAGCAGGGCCTCCTCCCAGCCCAAGCACGCGCCTTCCGACCGGTCACCACCGTGCAAGACGGTGACTTCCGCGGCATCCCCGACCTGATCGGCCGTGACTTCACCGCCGCCCGTCCGGGCATCAAGCTGGTCGGCGACATCACCTACGTCCGGACCTGGGAGGGCTTCCTGTATCTGGCCACGGTGATCGACTGTCACAGCAAGGCGGTGCTGGGCTGGGCGATGGCCGACCACTACCGCACCGAGCTGATCAAGGACGCGATCCGAATGGCCGCCGGCACCGGACTGCTCCAGCCTGGCGCCGTGTTCCATAGCGACCGCGGCTCGAATTACACCAGCGACGAGTTCGGCCGGTTCCTGACCGGCCTGGACATCCGCCGCTCGGTCGGCCGCACCGGCATCTGCTACGACAACGCGATGGCCGAGTCGTTCTTCAGCGCGATCAAGAACGAGTGGCTGCACCGCTTCGTCTTCACCACCCGGGCCAAGGCGAAAAGCCAGGTCATCCGCTATATCGAAGGGTTCTACAACCGTCGGCGCCTGCACTCGGCGCTCGGTTACCGGCCGCCCCTGGAGGTTCTCAACGAGGCCCTTTCAACCCAAACGGCCGCATAGGCTGCGCTCATAACACGGCTGTCCGGAATCACCGTGGCCCCTCAG
>NZ_JBSFGJ010000873.1:0-1298 GCF_053596515.1 Nonomuraea sp. NPDC001684 | reverse complement strand
GCGCGGCCTCGGCGCGCAACGCTTCCCACGTGGATGATCCACTCGGGGCGGGTATCAGGTTGTACGGGGCGGCCATGCCGGTTTCGCCCGGTTCCGACACGCCGGAATCGGGTACGACTGGCAGAGCCGGGGCAGCATCGATTACTCTGCTCCTAGCTTCTAACCGGCTTCAGACACGCCAAAGGCGGGCCCGTGCCGGTTGGGCGGACGAGGGTCCTTGCGCAAATCTTCCTGGCAGTTGATCGAGCGCAGGGGCCCTCGCGGCGTTTCCGACGCCGTTCTCGGCGTCTACGTGCTCCTCAGCGTCTAAGCAGTCCTCTCGGGTCGTCCACGGCTGCTATGCGGCCGTCGCGTCTACAAGCGGAAGTGGCTCCTGCGCTGACGCCTTCGGCGGCGCCTCAAGGCGGTAGCCGAGCTGCTCAGCCACAGCGCGCATCAGGAACTCGTTTGCGGACATCCCGTGCGCCTTGGCGAGTTCCTCCGCCATGGTCCTCAGGTCCTTGGGCAGCCGGAGGGGAAAGGACTTCGCCATCGGCCCCCACTTGGGGTCAGGTCCTCGTCTACTTCCACTCATGGCAGACAGTTATAGCGAATCTACGATTCACAGATCTACTAACCACGCCGCGTGTTGCGGATCGTTGCCAAGCGTTGATCATCATCATCCTCGCCCCGGCCCACCCTCAGCTTGAAGTGGATCACGCGCTCCCCCTACCGGGCCACGCCCCAGTGCGTCAGGATCGTGGCCATGCGACTGCTCATCCTTGGGGGCACGTGGTTCCTCGGCCGCGCGGTAGCCGAGGAGGCTCTCGCCCGCGACCACAACGTGGTGACCTTCACCAGGGGCAAGTCCGGCCGCGACGTGCCCGGCGTCGCCCCGCACCGCGGGGACCGCTCCAGCGACCGCGACATGGCCGACCTGGCGGCCGCAGGCCCGTGGGACGCGGTCATCGACACCAGCGGGATGACGCCGGACCTGGTCGAGCGGTCCGCCCGGTTCCTGGCCGCGTCCGTCGACCAGTACGTGTACGTCTCCACCGTCAACGTCTACACAGGCTGGCCCACCGAACCCCTGAACGACGAGTCCCCGGTCCGCCCCTACACGCCGTACGGGCCGCCCGGCGAGTCCGGCGCCGACGAGTACGGCCGCGAGAAGGCCGGCTGCGAGCAGGCCGTCACCACGACGTTCGGCGACCGCGCCACCCTGCTCCGGCCGAGCGTCATCGTCGGCCCGTACGAGTACGTGGGCCGCATCCCGTGGTGGCTGCGCCGCATCGCCGACGGCGGCCAGGTGCTCGCCC
>NZ_JBSFGJ010000872.1:0-1301 GCF_053596515.1 Nonomuraea sp. NPDC001684 | reverse complement strand
CGGTTCAGGGCCCCCATGTAGATCTTGCCGGCCTTCTGGATGCTGACGCCGGTCACCGAGGACGGGCCGCCGGAGCAGATCGGGCTGGAGGGCTTGCCGCCGCCGGGGTTGTTGCCCTCGGCCAGCAGGTAGAACCAGTGGTTGAGCGGCCCGGCCGCCGAGTGCACCTCGGTGTTGGGGATGGAGGAGGAGTAGCAGTTGGGGTCGCCCAGGGCGCTGGGGTTGTACATGTTGCGGATCGGGCCCTGGCCGACCAGGTCCACCTCCTCGCCCACCAGGTAGTCCGGCGGGTCGTTGGGGTTGTTGGCATACGCCTCGGTCAGCGCGCCGAAGATGTCGCCGGTGCCCTCGTTGATGCCGCCGTTCTCGTTGCCCGAGCCGGCGCCGCCGGGGGTGGTCTGGAAGACGGCGTGGCCGAACTCGTGGGCCACGACGTCGATCGGGGTGGCCTGCTGGGTGTTGGCCTGGTTGTGGCCGAAGTTGGTGTAGCTGCCGTTCCAGTAGGCGTTGACGTCGGCCAGGCCGACGCGGGCGGGGAAGCCGCGGCCGCTGCCGTCGATGCCGCTGCGGCCCAGCCAGTCGCGCAGCATGTCCCACTCGCGCTGGACGCTGAACAGGGCGTCGACGCAGGCGGTCTCCAGGTTGGTGCCCGAGCCGTTGCCCCAGGCGTCGTCGGTGCCGGTGTAGGCCGAGCCGCCCTGGCCGCCGCAGGCGATGCCGGGCCGGGTGGTGTCGGTCATGGAGTAGGAGCTGCCTGAGCCGCTGGTGTTGATGGTGACCTGGCCGTAGTAGAAGCCGTTGCCGCTGCCTTCGCGGACCAGGTCGACGGCGTCGGCGACGGCGCCGGTGCGGGCGTCGACGTAGACGTTCTGCACGCTGGGCTTGCCGTCGGCCAGGCCGGAGACCTTGACCTCCCAGGCCGGCCTGGGCGTCGCGTCCTTGGCGAGCACGACCAGGCGGGGGGCGGTGCTGTCGTCCACGCGGGACAGGCGGGCCTTGGCGGTGGCGGTGGCCTTGGCCGCCGAGATGGTGGCCTTGGTGGCGACGTCACGCGTGGTGGGGCCGGCGGCCGAGACGGTGTCGCGCACGTTGCCGGCGGCGTCGGTGACCACGACGGCGTCGCCGCCGATCACGGGCAGGCCCTTGTAGGTGCGCTCGTAGGCGACGTAGAACATGTCACCGGCGCCGGGGGTGACCCGGACGCGGCTGTAGGCCTCGTCGGGGCCTCTGCTGAGGTTGTCGAGCTGGCTGGAGACCGCCCTGTCGGCGACCGCCGCGGCGAGCGAGGCGGGGTCTGCCGC
>NZ_JBSFGJ010000871.1:0-1306 GCF_053596515.1 Nonomuraea sp. NPDC001684 | reverse complement strand
TGGAGCCGCTGCGGATCGGCCGGAGCCTGGCCCAGGTCCGGGTCTCGCTGGCCCAGGAGGGCAGGGTGCGCGTCGAGTCGCACGTCACGCTCGGCGTCCTGGACGACGGCGACCCCTGGTGGACCTCGCTCCCGCCGGTCGAGCTGCCGGCCGAGGAGGACTGCTTCCTCGCGCCCACCGACCCGCCCGGCGCGGACTTCGCCGTGCCGCTGATGGCCGTGGTCGAGGAGCGCGTCGATCCGGCGCATCTGGCGTTCGCGTTCGGGACGCCGACCAGGAAGGGCGAGATCGCGAGCTGGCAGCGCCTGGCCGACGGCTCCGACTGGGACCCGCTGAGCCTGCTGGTGGCGCTCGACCCGGTGCCGCCGGTCTCGTTCGACCTCGGGCTGTCCGGCTGGGTGCCGACGATTCAGCTCTCGGCCTACATCCGCCGGCTGCCCGCCCCCGGCCCGATCAGGGTCCGCCTGTCGGCCACGGACGTCGGCGGCGACCGCATGGACGAGGTGGCCCACGTGTGGGACTCCAAGGGCCGGCTGGTGGCCCAGGCGACCCAGCTCGCGGCCGTACGGTTGCCGGACTGAGCCGTCCGGGTAGTGGACACGTGTCTCAGGTGCCGGGCGGGTGGCCGTAACATGTGAAGACTCGCCTCATGATGGGAGAAGCACAATGCCGGCCCTCAGGTCACGTACGGTCACCCACGGCAGGAACATGGTCGGCGCCCGGGCCCTGCTCCGGGCGACCGGCGTAGCCGGGAGCGACTTCGGCAAACCCATCATCGCGGTGGCCAACAGCTTCACCCAGTTCGTCCCGGGCCACGTGCACCTGCGCGAGGTCGGCGACGTCGTCTCGGCCGCGATCCGCGAGGCGGGGGCGATCCCGCGCGAGTTCAACACGATCGCCGTCGACGACGGCATCGCGATGGGCCACGGCGGCATGCTCTACTCGCTGCCGTCCCGCGAGCTGATCGCCGACGCCGTCGAGTACATGGTCAACGCCCACTGCGCCGACGCGCTGATCTGCGTCTCCAACTGCGACAAGATCACGCCGGGCATGCTGCTGGCCGCGTTCCGGCTGAACATCCCCACGATCTTCGTCTCCGGCGGCCCCATGGAGGCCGGCAAGACGCCGGGCCGCAAGCTCGACCTCGTCGACCCGATGGTCGCCGCCGCCGACGAGTCGGTGACCGACGCCGAGCTGCTGGAGATGGAGGAGAACATACTGGTCGCTCTCGGAGCCCTGGTTCACTCGGATGCAGGCGCCACCGGGGGAGATCGTCTTAGGCCTTGAGCATCTACGGGCTCACGCT
>NZ_JBSFGJ010000870.1:0-1314 GCF_053596515.1 Nonomuraea sp. NPDC001684 | reverse complement strand
GCACCGGGCCGGGCGGCTCGGTCTTCGTGGTGGAGGACTTCGGGCCCGACGGCGAGTCGCCGCGTACCGGGATGGACCTGCGCATGCTCGTCTACTACGGCGGCCGCGAGCGCGCCGTCGCCGACCTGCGGGCCCTGGCCGCGCGGTGCGGCCTGGAGGTCGCCTCGGTGCATCCGGCGGGCGCGCTGCGGATCGTCCGGCTGGTGGCACGCCCGTGACCCCCGCCGAGATCGTCGCCGCCCTGGTCGCCCCCGAGGGCCGCCGCGACCCCTACCCGCTGTACGAGCTGCTGCGCGCCCACGGCCCCGTCGTCCCGGTACGCCCCGGTCTCACCGTCGCCGTCGGGTACGCCGAGATCAACCGCGCGCTGCGCGACAACCGCCTCCGCGTCCAGGACGCCGCCGGGTACGACCACATCTATCCCGCCTGGCGCTCGCACTCCTCATTGCGCGGCTACACCGACTCCATGCTGTACCGCAACCCGCCCGGCCACACCCAGACCCGGCGCCTGGTCAGCAGCGGCTTCACGCCCGCCCGGGTGGCCGGGATGCAGGAGTCGGTCGAGCGGATGGTCCACCGGCTGCTGGACCGGCTGGCCGACCTGGGCGCCGGCGGCACGCCCGTCGACTACGTCGCCGAGTTCGCCTCCCGGCTGCCGATCGCCGTCATCAGCGCGCTCATCGGCGTGGCCGAGGAGGACCAGAAGTGGTTCCGGCAGGTCGCCTCGGACCTGACGATCGCCCTGGAGGGCATCACCAACGTCGCCAGGCTGTCCATCGCCGACAAGGCCATGGACGAGCTGGCCGGCTACTTCGGCGAGCTGATCGACGACCGCCGCCGCCACCCCGCCGACGACATGCTGACCGCGCTCGTCCGCGCCCACGACGACGGCACCCGGCTCAGCCACGACGAGCTGGTCGGCAACCTCATGCTGCTGCTGACCGCCGGGTTCGAGACGACGAGCTTCCTGCTCGGGCACGGGCTGCGGCTGGCGTTCGAGCATCCGGGCCAGGCCGCGCGGCTGCGGTCGGAGCCGGGGTTCGCCACCGCGTACGTGGAGGAGGTCCTGCGGTTCGAGGCGCCCGTCCAGGCGACCAGCCGGTGGGCCGAGACGGCGACCGACGTCTCCGGCGTCCCGGTGCCGGGCGGGACGAAGGTCGTCCTCATGCTCGCCGCCGGCAACCGGGACCCGCGCCGCTTCCCCGACCCGGCCCGCTTCGACCCGGACCGTCCGGACGTCCAGCCGCTCAGCTTCGGCGCCGGGCCGCACTTCTGCCTGGGGGCGCCGCTGTCGCGCATGGAGGCCCGCATCGC
>NZ_JBSFGJ010000869.1:0-1380 GCF_053596515.1 Nonomuraea sp. NPDC001684 | reverse complement strand
ACCCGTCCCCCCCCCCCCCCCTTTTCGCCCAACCCCACCGGCCCCCGGGGGGGGGGGGCGCCCCCGCCCGGCCCCCCCCCCCCCCCCCCCCCCCCGGCCCCGCCCCCGCCCCCCCCCCCGCGCTCCGCGACAGCCTGCGCGCCGTCGCCGCGACCCCGGCCGCCCAGCGGGTCCTCGCTCTGGACGGCCTGCCGGGCCGCTGGCTGCCCCCCGGTTTCGTGGTGATCCCGCAACGCGGCGCCGGCCTGGACGAGCGCCTCGCGGCGGCCTTCGCCGACGCCCACCGGCTGCGGCCCGGGCCCGTCGTGCTCATCGGCATGGACACCCCACAGGTCACGCCCGAGCTGCTGCGCGAGGCCGGGGAGGCGCTGGCCGACCACGACGCGGCGTACGGCCCGGCGGCCGACGGCGGCTTCTGGCTGCTGGGGCTCCGGCGGCCGGACCCGGCGCTGCTGCTCGGGGTGCCCATGTCGCACCCGGAGACCGGCAAGGTCCAGCTCGACCGGCTGGTCCGCGCCGGGCTGGCCGTCCACCACCTGCCCGAGCTGATCGACGTCGACACCGCCACCGCCGCGACCGAGGTGGCCCGCCAGACCCCCACCTCCTGCTTCGCCACCACCCTCAGAACGCTGCACCGGTGATCGGGGAGATCTATGCGGCCGCGCTCGCGGGTGAGCGCGCCGAGATCGAGTACCTGGACGGCACCCGCGCCGACCTGGCGGCCGCGCGCTGGTTCACGCCGATCGACGGCGACGAGGAGATCCTGAGCCGCTGCCGCAGCCCCACGCTGGACATCGGCTCCGGCCCCGGCCGGCTCACGGCGGCGCTGACCCGGCGCGGCGTCGCCTCGCTCGGCATCGACGTCACGCCGCACGCCGTCGCCCTGACCCGCCGGGCGGGCGGGTTCGCCCTCCTGCGGGACGTCTTCGACGACGTTCCGGGCACCGGCCAGTGGGCGACGGCGTTGCTCGCCGACGGCAACATCGGCATCGGCGGTGACCCCGCGGCGCTGCTACGGCGGGTCCGGCAGCTCGTACGGCCGGGCGGCACCGTCCTGGCCGAGCTCGCGCCGCCGTGGACGCGCAGCCGGGTCGACCGGGTACGGCTGCGCGTGGGCGTGCGCGCCGGGGACTGGTTCGGCTGGGCGACCGTCTCGGCGGCCGACATCGCGCGCCTGGCCGCGAACGCCGGGTTCACGGCCGCCCACTGCCGGCCGGCGCACGGCCGCTGGCTGGCCCACCTGCACTGACCTCCAGCCCCACCGCCCACCGCCCGCGGCCCGGCCGGCACTGGCGTCCGGCCGAGCCGCGGCCGCCCAGGACGCGCCTGGATCAGCGTCCGGTCGGGACGGCCGGACGGCGTCGCTCAGTCGTCGTCGCC
>NZ_JBSFGJ010000868.1:0-1387 GCF_053596515.1 Nonomuraea sp. NPDC001684 | reverse complement strand
AGCTCGGTCAGCCGCTCGCGCCCCAGCCCCGCCAGCCATTCGGGAAACGTCTCGTCCACCGACCGATTGTCGCAAGCCGCGGAGAGCGAAGGGGCCAGGAAAGCAGCGAAACCGCCTGGTGAACCAGGCGGTTTCGGTGTGGTGCGCCGCCAGGGACTCGAACCCCGGACCCGCTGATTAAGAGTCAGCTGCTCTAACCAACTGAGCTAGCGGCGCAACAGGGTTAACTGTATCAGCCGCCGGACGGTGCCCGCACATCAGCCGAGCCGCTCCCCCAGCCGCCCGTACGCCCCCAGCACCAGGTCCCAGAACCCCTTCACGTCCACGGACGTCGCCACCAGCGCGTTCGCCGGCCGTCCGCGCAGGTCGAAGTCGGTGACGGTCATCCCTCGCGTGTACGTCCCGGCGGTCTCCACGTTCACCACGGCCGGCACGCAGGTGAACAGCGACGGGTCCAGCACGTACGCGACCGCGCAGGCGTCGTGGATGGCCGGGCCGCCCTCGGCCGTCACCACGCCGTAGAACTGCGCGGCGGGCACCAGCAGCTCCGACAGCCGGCCGAGCGGCCGCATGCGGTCGAGCACGTCCGCGGTGACCAGGGCGGACAGGGTCACGTCGAGGCCGAGCTGGCGGACCTGCCAGCCGGCCTCGAAGACGATCGCCGCGGCCTCGGGGTCGGCCAGCATGTTGAACTCGGCCGCCGGGTTGTGGTTCCCCCGGGTGTACGAGCCGCCCATGATCACCAGCTCCCGGGCCCACTCCACGACGCGGGGCTCGCGGCGTACGGCGAGGGCGATGTTGGTCAGCGGGCCCACCGCGACCAGCGTGATCTCGCCCGGCGCGGCACGCAGGGCGTCCACGATGAAGTCCACCGCGTGCCCCTCCGACAGGGGACGCACGGGGGCGGGCAGGACGACGTCGCCGAGCCCGGTGTCGCCGTGGACGTGCCCGGCGCGGACCGTGCGGTGCAGCAGGGCGCCCGCGCTGCCGGGCGTGACCGGCACGTCGCCGAGGTCGAGGAACTCCCGGAGCGCCAGCACGTTCGCGGTGGTCAGCTCCAGGTCGACGTTGCCGCCCACGGTGGTGACGCCCACGACGTCGAGGTCGGGGGAGCCGGCGGCGAGGGCCAGGGCGAGGGCGTCGTCGATGCCGGGGTCGCAGTCGATGAGAACTTTCTTCACACCACAGGACAATACGCATGGCCGATGGCAGATGAGGCAGCGCCTGTGCCGGCTGCGGGCATGGATCGGGGCCGGGCAGTTCCCCCAAATCTGCCCGGCCCCGATCGGTGGCGGTCCAGGCCGACGTCTTCCCCCAAAAACGTCGGCGGTCCCGCACTCGCGGACCGCGGTCCCCCTCCGCGTCCGCATCGGTGAAGGTCTGTTGT
>NZ_JBSFGJ010000867.1:0-1415 GCF_053596515.1 Nonomuraea sp. NPDC001684 | reverse complement strand
GGCCACGTCCATGAGAGTGGTGTACGAGTTTGACCTGGTCACAAGCGTGGCGGCCGTGAAATGAACACGGCCATCGCGTGATCCTTCGAGTGCGAACAAGAAGGAGATCAAAGCGATGGCCGCAGACAACAGTGTGACGCCCGCTGCATGGCTGGCGAAGCAGATCGAGACCGACGATCCGGATCTGTTGCGATCCATGGTGAAGACCATGGCCGAGGCGTTGATGTCGGCCGAAGCCGACGGCCTGTGCGGGGCGCCGTACGGCGAGCGCAGCGACGAGCGGACCAACTCCCGTAACGGTTACCGGGCCCGGCAGTGGGACACCCGCGCCGGAACGATCGAGCTGGCGATCCCGAAGCTACGCAGCGGCTCCTACTACCCCGACTGGCTGCTGGAGCGGCGCCGCCGTGCGGAGCAGGCGCTGATCAGCGTCGTGGCCACCTCCTACCTGCTCGGCGTCTCCACCCGCAGAGTCGACAAGCTGGTCGAGCAGCTCGGCATCAAACACATCTCCAAAAGCCAGGTCAGCCAGATGGCCAAGACCCTGGACGAGCAGGTCGAGGCCTTCCGCACCCGCGCCCTGGACGCCGGCCCCTACACGTTCGTGTGGCTGGACGCGCTGACGCAGAAGGTGCGTGAGGACGGCCGCACGATCAACGTGCACGCCCTGGTCGCCACCGCCGTGAACGCCAACGGGCAGCGGGAGATCCTCGGGCTGGAGGTCACCTCGGCCGAGGACGGCGCGGGCTGGCTGGCGTTCCTGCGCGGCCTGGTCGCGCGCGGCCTGTCCGGCGTGCAGCTGGTGATCTCCGACGCCCACCGCGGACTGGTCGAGGCGATCGGCGCGAGCCTGCCGGGCGCGGCCTGGCAGCGCTGCCGCACCCACTACCTGCGCAACCTGCTCACCACCGTCCCGAAATCGGCGCAGCCATGGGTGGCCACGCTGGTGCGTACCATCTTCGACCAGCCCACCAGCGAGCAGGTCCACACCCAGCACGCCTGGGTGATCGACGCGTTGGAGGCCAAGTATCCGGCCGCCTGCGAGCATCTGGACGGCGCCCGCGAGGACCTGCTGGCCTTCGCCGCCTTCCCCCGCGAGGTCTGGAAACAGATCTGGTCCAACAACCCGCAGGAGCGGCTGAACAAGGAGATCCGCCGCCGCACCGACGTGGTCGGCATCTTCCCCGACCGGGCCGCGATCGTCCGCCTGGTCGGCGCCGTTTTGGCCGAGCAGACCGACGAATGGACCGAAGCCCGCCGCTACATGGGCCTGGACGTGCTGGCCAAAGCCCGGATGCGGGTGATCCCGGGCGACACACCCGCCCAGAACCAGATCCCACAGACACTCACCGCTTAACCTGCAGAAACAGGATCACGCGAAGATCGATTCATACACCACGTCCGTGGACGTGACC
>NZ_JBSFGJ010000866.1:0-1423 GCF_053596515.1 Nonomuraea sp. NPDC001684 | reverse complement strand
GCGAGAGCCACGAGCGGCTGCGCACCGACGACGCGGCCAACATCCGCGGCGGCGCGGCGCTGCTCGCCGACTACCAGAAGAGCCTCGGCGCACCCCTGAGCGCCAACCCCGGCGAATGGTACGGCGCCGTCGCCAAGTACTCCGGCGCCGACGAGGCCGACGCGGCCAAGTTCTTCGCCGACGAGGTCTACGCCACCATCCAGGAGGGCGCCGAGCGCACCACGGACGACGGGCAGAAGGTCACCCTGCCCAAGGTCCCGGACCTGGAGAAGATCGAGAAGTGGCTGGAGAAGCTCGGCCTGCGGCCCGCGCGGCGCGACGGCGTCGAGTGCCCGGCCTCGATCTCCTGCGAGTGGATCCCCTCGGCCTACCAGGAGCTCCCGCCGGACGACTACGGCCACTACGACCTGGCCAACCGGCCGGTCAGCCAGAAGGTCGACTACATCATCATCCACGACATGGAGGGCTACTTCCTCCCGTCGATCAAGCTCAACCAGGACCCGAACTACGGCGCGAGCTGGCACTACTCGGTCCGTTCCAGTGACGGGCACATCGCCCAGCACATCAAGACCAAGGACGTCGGCTGGCAGGCCGGCAACTGGTACATCAACGCCAAGTCCATCGGCATCGAGCACGAAGGCTTCCTGGCCGAGGGCAGCACCTGGTACACCGAGGCGATGTACCGCTCGTCGGCCCGGCTCGTCCGCTACCTGGCGCTCAAGCACGGCGTGCCGCTCGACCGCGCCCACATCCTGGGCCACGACAACGTCCCGGGCACGATCCCGAGCACGGTCCGCGGCATGCACGAGGACCCGGGGCCGTTCTGGGACTGGGCGCACTACTTCCAGCTCATGGGCGCGCCGCTGCACCAGTTCGGCGGGCCGCAGGCCGGCTCGGTCATGATCAAGCCGGACTTCGCCACCAACAAGCCCTACTTCTACGGCTGCGACCGCAAGAACCCCGAGGCGGCCTGCCCGCCGCTCAGCGCCGGCACCGTGTGGCTGCGCACCGAGCCGCGCGACGACGCCCCGCTGATCAAGGACATCGGCAAGCACCCGACCGGCGGCTCGCTCTACAGCGTGTACGACCACAGCGCCAGGGCCAGCACCGGCCAGCGCTTCGCCGTCGCCGACCGCCAGGGCGACTGGACGGCGATCTGGTACCTCGGCCAGAAGGCGTGGTTCCACAACCCGGCGAGCGCCCCGACCGCGATCCCGTCGATGGGGCTCGTCGTCACGCCGAAGCCGGGCAGGGCGACCGTGCCGGTGTTCGGGCGGGCGTACCCGGAGCAGGAGGCATACCCGGCCGGCATCCCGTACCAGGCGGTGACGCCGCTGCAGTACACGTTCTCGGCGGGCGAGAAGTACACGCTGGCCGGGCCGGCCGCCACCGAGTACTACCGGGCGGTCACGTTCGACCTGGC
>NZ_JBSFGJ010000865.1:0-1429 GCF_053596515.1 Nonomuraea sp. NPDC001684 | reverse complement strand
GCGGATGGCGAGCAGGGCGCGCAGCGTGGCCGCGTCGGCCATCATCCACGCGTCGGTCATCTGCTCGAAGTCGGCCCCCTCGGGCACCGGCGCGTCGAAGGCGGCCAGCCGGTCGAGGTAGGCCATCACGGCCAGGTAGCCGTCGTGCGGGATGGCCTTCAGCAGCTCGGCCAGCACGCCGGGCAGGTCGTGGGAGCGGACCGCGCCGTAGACCTCGACGGGCCCGTCGACCAGCGCGGGCGCGCCCAGCGGCAGGTCGGGCAGGGCCAGCAGGGCCGCGGTGTTCTCCTTGGACTCGGCCACGTTCGGCTGGTCGAACGGGTCGATCTCCAGCAGCAGCCCGGCCACGGCGGTCGCGTACTCCCAGACCAGGAACTGGCCGCCGAGCGGCCCGTCGACGCGTACGGCGCCGTTGTCGGACTCGATCGCGACGACCAGCTCGTCGCTGGTGTGGTTGGGGTCGGCGTTGACGATCGGCAGGATGCCCCGGCCCTGCTTGCCGGTGGACTCGGCGACGAGCTGCTCAATCCAGTCGGGCAGCCCGTTGATGCCCGAGAGCTGGTCCTCCAGCACGAGCTTGTCGCGCCCGGCCAGCGCCGCGCCGCCGAGGGCCGCGCCCAGGTCGAGGCCGGGGTTGCCGGTGTCCAGGGACAGCAGCGGCAGCACCTCCTCGGCGTCGTCCAGCAGCCGTTCGACGTCGGCCCCGGCCAGCGCGCTCGGCACCAGCCCGAACGCCGACAGCGCCGAATAGCGGCCGCCCACGTCGGGGACGGCCAGCACCAGGTGGTAGCCGCCGTCGACGGCCCGCTGCTCCAGCGGTGAGCCGTGGTCGGTGACGACCACGATCCGGTCGGCGGGCGAGATGCCCGCCTCGGTGAAGATCTGTTCGTAGATGCGCAGGTGGCAGTCGGTCTCGACGGTCGAGCCGCTCTTGCTGGCCACCACCACGACCGTGGACTCCAGCAGGTCGGTCAGCGCCCGCCGGACCTGCGCGGGGTCGGTCGTGTCGAGCACGGTCAGCGGCACGTCGGCGGTCTGGCAGATCACCTCGGGAGCCAGCGACGAGCCGCCCATCCCGGCCAGCACCACGTTCGTCAGGCCCTCGGCGCGCGCCCGCTCCACGAGCTTGCCCAGCTCGGGAAGGAGCTCGCGGGAGGTGCGCGGCAGCGTCAGCCAGCCGAGCCGGACCGCCGCCACCGCCTCGGCGTCCTCGCCCCACAGCGTGGGGTCGCCGCCGGCCAGCCGCGCGGGCACGCCGTCGGCGACGAGGCGCCCCGCGACGGAGGAGGCGGCCGCGGCCACCCCCTCCTCGCGGTAGGACACCTCGATCATGGCACCAGATTCTTAGTGACGCTCTCCAGCAGCTCGTTCCAGGACGCCTCGAACTTCTCGACGCCCTCCTCCTCCAGCACCCGCACGACGTCGTCGT
>NZ_JBSFGJ010000864.1:0-1444 GCF_053596515.1 Nonomuraea sp. NPDC001684 | reverse complement strand
GCCCGGGACTGGGGGAGTTCCGGACGGGCGCGCCCGCGGTTCGGGAAGGCGTCTCAGGCGCCGCTTGTCAGGCACCGCTTGTCAGGCGCCGCTTGTCAGGCGCCGCCTGTCGGACGCCGGTTCTCAGACGCCGGCGCGGGCGAACTGGCCGGGACGCCGGCCGGCGCCCGCCGGTCCGCGGTAGGCCTGCGCGATGTCCAGCCAGCGGTCGGCCTCGGCGCCGGTCGCCGTGACCGCCACGTCGGCGCGGTGCCGCCGCCTGGTCACCAGCAGACAGAAGTCCTCGGCCGGTCCGCTGATCCGCTGGGCGGCGTCCTCGGGGCCGTAGGCCCACACCTCGCCGGAGGGGCCGGTGATCTCGAAGCGGAACTCCTCGGCCGGCGGGGTCAGCCCGCGCGACAGGTAGCCGAAGTCCCGGGTGAGCACCGCGAAGACGACCAGGTGCCGCAGCCGGTCCGTGCGCTCCAGCCGCACGCCCAGCGCGTCGGCGACGTCCTGCCCGTGGGCGAAGGTCTCCATGATGCCCGCGCACGCCAGCACGATCGGCGGCAGCGGGTTGACCAGCCACGGCACGACCTCGCCCGCGGGCACGGCGGCCAGACCGGCGTGCACCTCCGACCGTCCGGCCCGCCACTTGGCCAGCAGCGTGTCCGGCGAGTCGTTCTCGAACGCCTTGAGCGCGGCGTTCACCGCGCCGTCGAAGTTCTTCTCCGCGCCGGCCGTCATGGCCGCGAACGCCTCCGCGTCGGTGGCGGCGGCGGTGGCCAGGCGGAAGATGAAGGCCAGGTGGGCGATCTGGTCGGCGATCGTCCAGCCCGGCGCGGGGGTGGGCAGCTTCCACTGCTGGGCGTCCAGGCCCGACACCAGCGCGTCGAGCTGGTCGCCGTCGGCCGCCAGATCGTCGAGCACTACCTCTAGCTCGGTCACGTCCTCGTTCCTTTCAGTCGGCTGTCGATGCGGTCGGAAGCGGGGTGGCGGGCAGCCCGGACCAGACGCCGGTCCGGCGGGCGGCGGTCATGGCCGCCCAGGAGGCCGCCTCGACGAGCGCGGCGTCGGCGTCGGCGAGCGCGGCCGGGCCCGGCGTCGCGGCCCGGAACTCGCCGACCGTGCGCGCGTCCACCTGGTGGGAGGCCAGCGCGGTCAGCAGCGCCAGCCGGGCGGCCGGACGCTGCGCGGGCGGCAGCGCGGCGGCGGCCTGACCGGCCCAGCCGCTGCCGGGGCCGGGCGGGACGCCGTCCCAGCCGGACACCCGCTCGGCGACCAGCTCGCGGACCGGGACGGGCAGCCGCCGCGCGCCGCCCTCCTCGATCGCCGCCGCGGCCCTGGCGAACGCCTCCCCGAGCCGCGGGACGCCGCCCGCCCAGGCCAGGTCGTCCGGCAGCGGCGCGCCGGGCAGCAGGCCCAGCGAGCCGCCGGGGGCCGCGGGCCGCCGCGCGGCGGGCCG
>NZ_JBSFGJ010000863.1:0-1454 GCF_053596515.1 Nonomuraea sp. NPDC001684 | reverse complement strand
AGACCAGGTCGTCGGCCGGGCCGACGCCGCGCGGCGGGGCGGCGCCGAAGCCCTGGTCGGGCGGGACTGCCGCGAGCACCCTGCTGCCCACCGTGCGGCCGCGCAGCGCCCTGCCGAGCCCCGGCAGCAGCGAGCCCACCGGGAAGGCCGCCGGGGCGCCCCGGTTGAAGCTGGAGTCGACCAGGCGGTTGTCACGGCCGTCCCAGACGTGCGCGGTGTACTGGACGACCGCGACGTCGTCGTCGCCCAGCCGGTCGCCGCCGCCCGTGGTCAGCTCGTCGACCTGGAGATCGGCGGCGGGCCGGCCGGCGGGGAAGACGATCGTGGGCCGGGCGCCGAACGCGCCGCCCACCTTCAGGTCGAGCTTCTCCGCCGCCTTGGGCGCGGGCGCGCCGGCCGTCGGGCCCGTGCAGGCGGCGGCCAGCAGCAGCAGCGACGCCAGCGACGGCACGATCGTACGGCGGCGCATCTGCCCTCCCACGACAAAGTGGCCCGGCGGCGAGACGCCACCGGGCCACGAGATGCTACCGCGTCGTCGGACGGCCCGTCAGGAGATCACCCGGTCAGGAGGCCGCCAGCACGTCGACCACGAACACCAGCGTGCTCTTGGCGGGGATCTTGTCCTGGGCCTGGTCGCCGTAGCCGAGGTCCGGCGGGATGCTCATCACGACCCGGCTGCCGACCGGCACCCCGGCCAGGCCCTTCTGCCAGCCCTGGATCACGTTCGCGAGCGGGAACTCGGCCGGCTCGCCGCGCTCCCAGCTGGAGTCGAACTGGCTGTCGGTGCCCCAGATCTTGCCCGTGTAGTGGACGGTCAGCGTCTGGGTGGGCTGCACCTTGGCGCCGGTGCCCTCGATGATGGTCTTGACCACCAGGTCCTTGGACGGCTTCTCGCCGGTCTTGGTGGTCAGCGTCGGAGCCTTCTCCCCACCCGGGTTGTCCACCTTGACGCCCTTGAGGGTCTGGCCGGTCTCCTTGCCCGTGGCCGCCTTCAGCGCCGGGGGCCGGGCGCCGACCACGTCGAGCACGAACACCTTCGTCGGCTCGGCGCCGGCCGTGGCCTGCCCCGCCGGGGCCGAGTCGTTGGCCAGCACGGCCAGCAGCCGGCCGCCGTGCTTGACCTTCGTGAAGCCGTCGCGCAGCACCTGCGGCAGCTGCTCGTTGACCGGGACGGTCTCGGGCTGCTTGGTGTCGTAGGAGGAGCCCTGGATCGCGTTGCCCTTGCCGTCCCAGTTGTAGACGGTCAGGTTGACGATCAGCTTGTCGCCGGTCTTGACCTCCGGGCCGGTGCCCGGCTGGATCACCTTGTAGGAGGACTTCGTCGCCGGCGAGCCGGCGGGGAAGGTCACCGTGGGCTTGACGCCCACGTTCCCGGTGACGGTGAGCCCGGCCGCGTCGGTGCCGGTGGTGGCGCCTCCGTTCGCCCCGGCGTCGGTGTCGCCGCACGCGGCGGC
>NZ_JBSFGJ010000862.1:0-1460 GCF_053596515.1 Nonomuraea sp. NPDC001684 | reverse complement strand
CCAGCGCGTACGGCCGGTCCCTGAGCACGGCCAGCCGCGGCCCCGGCGCGGCCGGCGCGGGCCGCACGGCGGGCAGCCTGAGCAGGACCAGCGCGGCCACCAGGAAGCTCAGGGCGTCGAGCGTGAACACCGCGACGTATCCGGCCCGGGTGCCGACGGCCAGCGCGACGCCGCCCAGCGCGGCCCCCACGGCCATGCCGCCGTTGAGCGTGGACTGCAGCACCGCCCGCACGACCGTGCGCCGGGCCGGCTCGACCAGCCCGGCCAGCAGCGCCTGCCGGGCCGCCGACAGGCCGGTCTGCGCGGTCCCGTAGAGGCAGGCGACCAGCAGGAAAAGCGCGAACGAGTGGACGAACACGAACGAGCCGGCCGCCACCGCGGTCGTGAGCGCGAGCAGCACCGCCACGCCGCGCGGCCCCCGCCGGTCGGCCAGGTGCCCGAGCGGCACCCCCGCCACCGAGCCGACCGCCCAGCCCAGCGTGAGGCCGAGGCCGATCTCGGTGGCCGACAGCCCCACGACGTCGGCGAAGTAGAGCGCCGAGGTGACCAGGTACGCGCCGTCGCCGATGGAGTTGGCGAGCTGCGCGGCGGCGAGCACGCGCTGGGTTCTCATGACTTGTATGACTCCGGGGTCATCCGGGTGGCGACGCCCATCCTGTTCCAGGCGTTGATGGTGGCCACGGCCACGGTCAGCGCGGCCATCTGCTGCTCGTCGAAGTGCGCGGCGGCCTGCGCCCAGACCTCGTCGGTGACGTCGTCGGTGGACAGGCGGGTGGCGGCCTCGGTGAAGGCCAGGGCGGCGCGTTCCTGCGGGGTGAAGAAGGGGGCCTCGCGCCAGACGGCCACGGCGTGCAGCCTGGCGTCGCTCTCCCCCGCCTGCTTGGCGTCGGAGCTGTGCATGTCCACGCAGTAGACGCAGCCGTTGATCTGGCTGGCGCGCAGCCGTACGAGTTCGAGGAGGGGCTTGGGGAGGGTGCTCTGGGCCACGAACCGGTCCAGGCCGGCCATCGCCTTGTACGCTTCGCCGGCGAACTTCCCGAGTTCCATGCGTTCGGTCATAGGCCCATCTTGGCCGTACTCTTGTCCCGACATAAGCTCCAATTTCCGCCAAGTTGATTGGGCCAAGTTGGACGTTCACATCAGCCTCCAAGGGCGCGGTGACCTGGCCGCACAGGTCTACCGGCAGCTGCTCGACGCCATACTCGACGGCCGCCTGCGCTCGGGCGAGCGGCTGCCGCCGACCAGGGAGCTGGCCGGCCGGCTGGAGATCTCCAGGAACACGGTGGCGGTGGCCTACGACCGGCTGGTGGCCGACGGCTTCCTGGTCGGCCGGGCGGGGGCGGGCACGTTCGTGTCGGCCGAGCCGGTGCGCGGCCGGGCCGCGCCCAAGGGGGTGGTCAGGCCGCGGGCGTTCTGGCGGGAGCTCGGGGAGACCGTCGAGGTGCCGCCCGCCCGGTACG
>NZ_JBSFGJ010000861.1:0-1469 GCF_053596515.1 Nonomuraea sp. NPDC001684 | reverse complement strand
GGTTACATTCCGAACCCGGAAGTTAAGCTTCTCTGCGCCGATGGTACTGCACTCGGGAGGGTGTGGGAGAGTAGGTCACCGCCGGACAATCTTTCAAAGAAGCCCCACACGGGATCGTGTGGGGCTTCTTTGCGTTGTACACGTTTTCCGATGAAGAGCTCAGATGGCGCGCAGCACAGCACGGCTTGGGAGTTCGGTTCCGTGTAACGCGGCTGGCCGCCAGTCGCATTGTGCCAGCCGGCTCACGAACACGGAGCTTCCTGTCAGGGCTGGCGCGCGGTAGGAGACCCCATGTGTTGATGCGCTCTCCGCACTTGGCTTTCCTCCTGTTGGATACGAGCACATCGACTCCAGCGACTTCCCGTTCCGAAGCCTGGAGGCCGGGCGCGACACCTTATAGCCTCGTGAGCCTGCCATGAGTGATGGCGGTGAGCCAATTGCTGTGCACACGGGTCGAACCGGCAATTCCTCGGCCGCCTCCGCTGGATGTCGTTCTGGTGCCTCCTCCAACGCCTCCGGAGACACGTGCACGAGAACGTCCGCCAGATGTAGATGAGGAAACTTCCTGTTCTTGTGTTGCGCGATTTCGACTATGAGATCACTACCGCGTCTTTCTAGTGAGCGGCGTTCTGTGGGGGGAGGCGAAGCTGGGATCGTCGTGGGTGGCTGGAGGGCTCGTTAACGGTCAGGGGCTTGCTAGGCTGGGGGGAGCGGGCCACCCCCACGGGTGGCCTTCGTCGCGTAAGGCCCGAGGGCGGGCGGCGACCAGCCACGGTGGACCGCCGTTGTGAGTCCGCTGAGTGAGCCAACGAAATGGACCAGAAGTGAACAGTGATAACGGATCGGACGGCGGACAGCGCGGGCGCGGCGACTACGGGGACAGGCGCTCCAGCGGCGGCAGGACTGGCGGATACGGCTCTCGCGGGCGTGATTCCGGTAGCGATCGTCCGTTCCGTTCAGAGGGCCGGCCGCGGCCGTACAACCGCGAGGACAGAGCGCCCCGAAGCGGGGAGGGTTCCCGCGACGAGCGTGCGCCACGGCGCGAGGGCGGTTTCCGGGACGAGGGCCGCTCCTACCGCGACCGCGACGACCGCGGACCCCGCCGCGAGGGCGGCTACGGTGAGCGCCGTGAAGGCGGAGGCAGCTACGGCGAGCGTCGCGAGGGCGGCGGCGGCGAGCGTCGCGAGAGCCGGTACGGCGATCGTGGTCCGCGTCGTGAGGGTTTTGACCGTGGTCCGCGTCGTGAGGGTTTCGACCGTGGTCCTCGCCGGGAGGGCTTCGATCGCGGGCCGCGTCGTGAGGGTGAGGAGCGTCCTCCTTACCGGGACCGGGATGATCGCGGGCCGCGCCGTGAGGGCGATGACCGCCGTCCGTACCAGGACCGGGGGCCGCGCCGTGAGGGCGGTGGCTACGGTGACCGTGGTCCGCGTCGTGAGGGTTTCGACCGTGGTCCTCGCCGGGAGGGCTTC
>NZ_JBSFGJ010000860.1:0-1480 GCF_053596515.1 Nonomuraea sp. NPDC001684 | reverse complement strand
GACCTGGCCGGGATGCGCGCGCTGGTGGCCGACACGCAGGAGTTGCGCCGGTACGAGCCCTCCGGCGACGCCGCCGCCTGGACGGAGGCCGCCGCCCGCCTGGCCTGACGCCAACTGTCCCCCCAAGTACGCCTTTGACCTGGGACTTCGGGTTTCCTCCTGCCTGCGAAGGGGAGGACCGGAACCGGGGGGCACGGGCGCCGGGGGGAACGATGCCGAGCAAGGAGCGGGTGCTGCGGCTGCTGTCGCAGGGGCTGGACTACGCCGAGATCGCCAGGTTGCTGGGCGTGCCCGCGGGGCGCGCGTACCTGATCGCGACGGGCGTGCCGGCCGACGGGAGCGACGCGGTGGCACGCCGGCGCGGACGGCCGGGCCTGCTGGCCGGGCGTACCCAGCACCTGGTCAACCCGCGCGAGGTCGGGCCGGTCGAGCGCGGCGACGTGCGCGCCTGGATGCGCGAGCGGGCCTGGAGCGACCGGCGCATGCGCCAGACGGGCGCGTGAGCGGCATGGGGTTCTCCTGGCCGCTGCTGCGGCAGCTCACCGGCAAGGACAAGCTCGGCCGGGCCGCCGCGGTGAAGTCGCCGCGCACGGGCGCGCACCCGGCCCGGACGGCCGCCGCCGACCGCGTGGTCAAGTCGGTGTGCCCGTACTGCGCGGTGGGCTGCGCCCAGAACGTCTACGTCCGTGATGAGAAGGTCGTGCACATCGAGGGCGACCCCGACTCCCCGATCAGCCGGGGCCGGCTGTGCCCGAAAGGCGCCTCCAGCCTCCAGCTCACCACCGGCTCCGGACGGCTGAGCAAGGTCCTGTACCGCCCGCCGCACGCCGCCGACTGGCAGGAGCTCGACCTGGAGACCGCCATGGACATGGTGGCCGACCGGATCATCGCCACCCGCCGGGCGACCTGGGAGTGGGAGAACAAGGGCCGCCGGGTGGCCCGCACGATGGGCATCGCCAGCCTGGGCGGCGCGACGCTGGACAACGAGGAGAACTACCTCATCAAGAAGCTGCTCACCGCGCTCGGCGTGGTGCAGATCGAGAACCAGGCGCGGGTGTGCCACAGCTCGACCGTGGTGGGGCTCGGCACGTCGTTCGGGCGCGGCGGGGCCACGACGTTCCTGCAGGACCTGCAGCACTCCGACTGCGTGCTGATCCAGGGGTCGAACTTCGCCGAGGCGCATCCGGTCGGGTTCCAGTGGGTGATGGAGGCCAAGGCCCGCGGCGCGGTGGTCATCCACGTGGATCCGCGCTTCACCCGCACCAGCGCGCTGGCCGACCTGCACGTGCCGATCAGGGCGGGCTCGGACGTGGCCTTCCTCGGCGCGATCGTCAACCACGTGCTGGAGAACGAGCTGTTCTTCCGCGACTACGTCCTGCACTACACCAACGCGGCGACCATCCTGCGCGAGGACTACCGCGACGCCGAGGACCTCGACGGCCTGTTCTCCGGCTTCGACGCCGAGAACCGCTGATACGAG
>NZ_JBSFGJ010000859.1:0-1487 GCF_053596515.1 Nonomuraea sp. NPDC001684 | reverse complement strand
GGGCTGCCGCCCGCGATCCACGCCTTGCCCGCCGGGGTCGCGAACCCCCACCCGAACGTCTTGTCCAGGAACGCCCACAGGAAGATCCAGCCGATCGCGATCCGGGCGACGGCCCAGACGTAGTCGACCGGGGTACGCGCCGCCTGCACGGGGGCGACGTCCATCACGGGCCGGTTGATGGTGGTGGCCATGGCGGGCCTCCCTTTCGGTGGGGGGTGTACGTCCTTGTCTCACCCCTATTCCACTGCGGGCGTCCGCTCCCGGTCAGTGTCGTACGCCCCTCGCTGGAAGGACCTTGGTCCTCAGGGCCGTCCGTTCCGTGGCCGCCCGGCCGGGCCCGGTCCTTCGGCTGCCGGAGGTGGGACTTTGGGCCCTATCCCGGTGGCCGGCGTTCTCGTAGCTTCGCTTCGGGGGCATCGTGCTTCCGCTGACGAACGCCGGCCACCGGCCGCCCGCCGAAGGTAAGGAGACGGACATGACTTCTCAGGCGCGGCCTGGCACGGGCAGGCGGGCGGTGCTGAAGGTCGCCGGCGACCTGGACCTGGCCACGCAGGCGGGGTTCCGCGCCCGGATCGCCGCCGCCCTCGCCGAGCAGGGCACGCGTCTCGTCCTCGACCTCAGCGGGGTGACCTTCATGGACGCCCGCGGGCTGGCCGCGCTGGTGGCCGCGCGCGACCTGGCGGCCGCCCGCCACGGCAGCCTCCGGCTGACGGGGGTGACGCCGGCCGTCCTGCGATTGCTGGAGGTGACCCGGCTCGACCGGACGTTCTCCCCGGTCTCCCTCGCGGACGTCCGCCCCGCCGCGTGAACGGCGCTCAGCTCCAGATCGCCGCTATCGCAGGCCCGTGAGCAGGGCGTCGAGGCCCGCCTTCACCGCGGAGGCCGTACGGCCCCGGTGGACGACCAGGTTGGCCGCGACCGGCGCGAGCAGGGCGTCGGCGAGGAAGCCCGCGTCCGCCTCCGGCTTGATCTGCCCGATCAGCATCACCAGGTGCTGGTGGTACGCCTCGTAGGCCCCGCCGAAGCGGGTGAACTCCCCCGCGGTCTCGGCCATCAGCAGCAGGTCGAGCTGGGCGAAGGTGCGATCGGTCAGCGCGTGCAGGAAGGCGCGGAGCCGCTCGATCTCCGGCGCCCCGGGGCCCAGCGGCGGCGGGCCGTTCAGGAACGCCTGCTGGAACTCGCGTTCCTTCTCGTCGATGAGCGCGTACGCCAGGCCCGACCTGTCGCCGAACCGCCGGTACAGGGTGCCGATGCCGACGCCCGAGGCGGCCGCGACGTCGGCCATCGCCAGGCCCTTCATTCCCGCGGTGGCGACGATCTCCGCGGCCGCCGCGAGGATCTTCGACCGGTTCCTGGCGGCGTCGGCCCGTTCCTGTGCCACGGGTTCACCTTATCGGCCGGGCAAAGCGGAACGCGTTCCGTATATTCTTAACCGGAATCAGTTCCGCATAGTGGAGGACACATGCTCGACGGCAAGGGCGTACTCG
>NZ_JBSFGJ010000858.1:0-1490 GCF_053596515.1 Nonomuraea sp. NPDC001684 | reverse complement strand
GGTACAAGGACGACGACGACGACCGCTGCAAGGACGACGACCACGGCAAGGAATACGCCTGGTACCAGGACGACGACCGGTACAAGGACGACGACGACGACCGCTGCAAGGACGACGACCACGGCAAGGAACACGCCTGGTACCAGGACGACGACCGGTACAAGGACGACGACCGGTGCAAGGACGACGACCGCTACCGCGACGACGACCGGTACCGCGACGACGACCGCTACCGGGACGAGGAGCGCGACGACGACGACCGCTACCGCGACGGCGACCGCGACTGGGGCTACAACTACCGGTACGTGACCTCGCTGCGCTGCCGCCTGGGCGGTGGCGACGTCGTGCGTAGCTGGCACAGCCCGACCAGGCTGTCCTGCTACGGCGGACGGTACAACGGATACTGGGTGGTCAGCTACGGGCTGTGATGCCCGTGGCTGCCATCAGGGCGGGTCCGCACCACGCGGGCCCGCCCTTCTCGTGCCCGCCTACGGCGCGCACATGGTGAACCTGACCGACTTCGTCCTGGGCGAGGGGGTCAGGATCCGGTAGGTGACGGTGTGCCTGCCCTTCGCGGGGGTGATGAGCCTTCTGGAGCTGACGTAGCCGCTGCGGCTGTTCGCGGGGAAGCGGGACGAGCCGCGCTCGATGACCCTGCCGTCGTAGAGCCACTGGTAGGAGTAGGCGGCGCCGGGGCGGCTGGCGTTCACCCCGGCGGCGAAGTTCACCGCGCCGGTGTAGCAGGCGACCCCGGCCGAGTTGATCGTCGAGGAGCCCTGGACCCGCACGTACGCCAGGGCGAAGGAGGCCCTGCGGGTGGTGGCGGGCGGCGTCGTGGAGCGTTCCGACGGGCCCGTGGCGGAGGGGGTGGGGCGGGTCGCGCGGTGCTGCGGCGTCCTCGTGGGCCTCGACGCGGCCGTGCCGTGCCGGGACGGTCCCGCCGAGGCGGACGTGCGCACGGGCTCACGGGCGGACCGCACCTCGGCGTCCGCCTGGCGCTTGCCGGAGTTCCACACCACGACGCCGGCCGCCACCGACACGGCCACCGCCCCGGCCGCCAGCGCCAGCACCGGCGACCGCCGTCCCACCGCCCACCTGGACCGGCCCGCCGGCGAGGCGACCGGACCGTCGGCCGTCCCCGCGGGAGCGTGCCGATGGTCGTCAGGAGGCTCCGCGGCCGTTCCCGCGGGAGCGTCCCGAGAGTCCTCGGGAGGCGCCGGGGTGGCGGGGTGGGGCTCGCCCAGGACGAGCGGCAGGACGGCCGTCATGGGCGGGCGGGCCTGCGGATCCTTGGCCAGGCAGGCGCGGACGATGTCGCGCAACGGGTCCGGCAGGTCGCCGAGCTGGGGCTCGCCGCGCAGGATGCGTCCGGCGACCGCGGCCGGGGCGTCGTCGCCGAACGGCGGCCGGCCCGTGGCCGCGAACACCATCACCGACGCCCAGGCGAAGACGTCCGCCGCCGCTCCCGACGTCGCACCCGCCGCCGCCCC
>NZ_JBSFGJ010000857.1:0-1491 GCF_053596515.1 Nonomuraea sp. NPDC001684 | reverse complement strand
GCCAGCCGGACCTCGCCGGAGTCGGGGCGGAGCAGCCGGGCCAGGGCGCGCAGCAGGGTGGACTTGCCGCTGCCGTTCGGGCCGACCAGGGCGGTGACGGCGCCGGTGACCAGGCTGACGCAGGCGCCGTCGACGACGGGACGACCCGCGTAGCCGAGACACAGGTCAGTGCCGGTGAGCGCGGGACCGGAGCGGTCCGGGGGCAGGGGGGCGGTCGTCATGGCGGGCTCACGCGTCCTCGGAGCGGCCCTGACGCCAGTAGCCCATGAAGGCCACGGCCTTGCGGTCCATGCCGCGCTCGGAGACCAGGTGGCGGCGCAGCCGCTTGATCACGGCCGCCTCGCCGGCCAGCCAGGCGTAGCAGGGGCCGTCGCCGGTCTCGGGGATCTCCCAGAGGATCTCTGCGTCGACGTCGATCTCCTCGGGCTCGGCGCCTGCCGCGCCCGCCGGAAGGAGCCTGGCGGCGGCCTCCGCGACGGCGGGCTCCAGGCGGGCGCCCCAGGGAGCGTCGCCGCGGGCGAGCCAGGTGACCCGCACGCCCGGCGCGCCGGCGACCGGGAGGAAGTCCTCCTCGTGCGGCACCTCCAGCAGGGCCTCGCCGGTGACATGAGCGGGCAGCCGCTCCAGGATGCCGACGATCGCCGGGACGGCGGTCTCGTCACCGGCGAGCAGCACGGTGCCGAAGCCGGCGGGCGGCCGGAACTCCAGGCCGCCGTGGAAGCCGTCGTAGAGGCCGTTCGGGCCGAAGATCGCCGCCGCCGAGCCCGGCTCGCAGGCGGCGATCCAGCGGGCGGCCGGCCCGGCGGGCCCGGCGCAGTCGTCGTGCAGGACGACGTCGATGTCGACCTCGGCCGCCTCCGGGCGGACCGCGCGGACGGTGTAGGTGCGCAGCGGGTTGCGCTCGTCGCCCTGGGCGTACCACTGCTTGAACCAGTCGGCTCCGCGCGGGAAGCGCGTGACGCCCGCGCCGGGGGTCGGCAGGACCAGCTTGACGCGCTGGTCGTATCCGTTGTCCGCGAACTCGTGCAGGTCATCCCCGGTGAAGGTGACGCGGAGGAACGACGGGCTCAGCCGCCGCAGGCCCCGAACCCGGACGTCGAAGGCACGAAAAGGATCAACCACCACAGAGCTCCTTAGTTAGGTTAGGCTAACCTACATTGAATCCTCCCATCGGGGAACCCGCCCCCAGAGCCGTCGCCTTTACAACGTAGATCACAATCACGGCGGAAAATTATCGGCCGGAGTTGTCGGATCCGGGCCGCGTCGTTCGTAGCCAGGGTGAACAGTCGCCACGAGGGGCTGTCACGACCAGCACGACCGAGGGAGACGCCGACCGATGCAGCACCACCCGCAGGCCAGGATCCACCGCATGTTCGAGCTCACCGAGCCGATCGCCACCGCCACCTTCTCCGAGGTGGCCAACGAGGCGTTCCTAACGCGCCGCCCCGGCGCCGGTCGTCAGGCTGATGTAGGCCGCCGCCAGGATCGGAT
>NZ_JBSFGJ010000856.1:0-1494 GCF_053596515.1 Nonomuraea sp. NPDC001684 | reverse complement strand
TCGCCGTCCAGCAGCGCGACCAGCAGCTTCAGCCGGTTGGGGTCGGACAGCAGGCCGAAGATGTCCGCCGTGTCGGTCGACTCGGCACGGGACGAGCCGCGGGCCGTCGTGGTCTGCGACGTCGGCGTCATCAGAGCGGCGCTCGGCCATGTCCTGGGGCTGGATCCGCTGCGCGCGGCCCGTTTCGACCTGGCCCCTCTGTCCACCACCGAGCTGACCGTCACGCGGGACGGCTGGCGGGTGGTCCACGTCAACCGGAAGGCTGAGTCTTGATCGTCACCTATCCGTTCAGCGCCGTCGTCGGGCTCGGCGACCTGAAGCTGGCGCTGGTGCTGAACGCGGTGTCGCCCCGGGTGGGCGGGGTGCTCGTCCGCGGCGAGAAGGGAACGGCGAAGTCCACGATCGTGCGGGCGCTGGCGGCCCAGTTGCCGACGGTGTCCGTGGTGCCCGGCTGCCGGTTCGCCTGCGACCCCGCCGTACCCGACCCTGAGTGCCCGGACGGGCCGCACGAGCCCGGCGCCGGGCGGGTGGAACGGCCGGCCGCCCTGGTGGAGCTGCCGGTCGGCGCGTCGGAGGACCGGCTGGCCGGCTCGCTCGACGTCGAGCGGGCGCTGACGGAGGGGGTGAAGGCGTTCGAGCCGGGGCTGCTGGCGGCCGCCCACCGCGGCGTCCTGTACGTGGACGAGGTGAACCTCCTGCACGACCACCTCGTGGACCTGCTGCTCGACGCGGCCGCGCTGGGCACGTGCTACGTCGAGCGCGAGTCGGTGTCGGTGCGCCATGCCGCCCGCTTCCTGCTGGTGGGCACCATGAACCCGGAGGAGGGCGAGCTGCGTCCGCAGCTTCTGGACCGGTTCGGGCTGACGGTCGAGGTCAGGGCGTCCCGCGACCCGGAGGAGCGCGCCGAGGTGGTGCGGCGGCGGCTGGCCTTCGAGGCGGACGCGGCGGCGTTCGCCGATCATTGGACGGCGGAGGAATCGGCGTTGTCGGCCCGCATCGCCGCCGCGCGCTCCCGGGTTCCCGGCGTGCGGTTGCCGGACGCCCGGCTGCGGCAGATCGCGACGGTGTGCGCCGCCTTCGAGGTCGACGGCCTGCGTGCCGACCTGGTGACGGCGAACGCGGCCATCGCCCACGCCGCCTGGCAGGGCCGCGACACGGTGACGACCGAGGACGTGCGGGCCGCGGCCCGGCTGTCGCTGCCGCATCGCAGGCGGCGCGATCCGTTCGACGCTCCGGGCCTGGACGAGGCGCTGCTCGACGAGCTGCTGGAACGCACGTCGGGCGACGACGCCCCGGACGGCGGCCCCGACGGCTCCGGGCCCGGCGGCGGCCGCGACGGCGGTCCCGACGGCTCCGGGCCCGGCGGACCTGGCGGCACGCCGCCACCGGGCGACGGCACCGGACCCGAAACGCGGAACCACCCGACCGGCGCCGAGCCCTCGGCGGACGGCCGGACGGCCGCCGCTGACCCGCCGCCGTCCGCGGCCGCCGGTG
>NZ_JBSFGJ010000855.1:0-1503 GCF_053596515.1 Nonomuraea sp. NPDC001684 | reverse complement strand
GCCGCCAGGTAGGCGTCGACCAGCCGGTTGCCCGCGGCGTACCCGGCGCCCATCGGCAGGCCCACCGGGGTGACGCCGAGGTGCTCGGCCCCGGGGTCGCCGTGCACCCAGGCGGTGAAGTTCTCCATGCCCGTCACGTCGAGGCCGGTGAGCACCTTGTCGAAGACCGCGTCGTCGTGCAGGTGCGGCACGCCGATGCGGGCGTAGCCGAGCTCGTCGCCGTAGAGCTGGCGGGCGAAGGCGTCGGCCAGGCCCTCGCCGACGATGTGCTCGCCGACCGTGACGGTCATCGGGTCCCACACCACTCCGCCCGGGCTCCATCGCAGGTTGTGGTGGAGCTCGTGCACGGCGGTGGCCTCCAGCCGCTCCACGTTCTCGGGGAAGGGCCACAACGTGATGGCGATGTTGCCCGAGATACCGCCGAACCCGGTCAGCCCCTTGCAGGGCCCCATGAAATGCTCGTCAGCCGGGTCGCCGAGCACGAACAGCACGGTGATGTCCGGCACCGCCAGCCCCGGCGTCGCCTCCAGCAGCACGGCGAGAGCGTCGTCGAGCGCGCGCCGCATGCGCTCCCAGGCTCCGGCCGCCTCCAGGGTGTCCAGCGCGTCGAGGCAACGCTCCTCGTCACGGTCGATGGGGAACCCGGAGGTCTGGAGATGCACGGACACCAGATCGACCTCGCCCGGGTAGTAGCGGTACATCCCGGCGTTGGGCTCCAGCATCGAACGCAGCAGGCCGGCGCGGTCCGCCATCGGGGCCAGCAGGATCCGCCGCATGGCGGAGCAGGTGTCAAGAACGGTGATCGACATGGCCCCGATGCTAGAAGTTGACGCAACGTCAACGTCAAACCGGGTTTTGTCCCAGGGCGGAACCCGGCCAGACTGGGCCGGACAGTTCGAAGGAGAACCTGATGGCCAAATACCTGCTGCTCAAGCACTACCGGGGCGCGCCGGCGGCGGTCAACGACGTGCCGATGGGCCAGTGGACGCCGGAGGAGGTCGCGGCCCACGTCCAGTACATGCGGGACTTCGCCGCCCGGCTGCAGGAGAGCGGTGAGTTCGTCGACAGTCAGGGGCTCTCGCCCGAGGGCACGTTCGTCCGCTACGACGGCGAGGGGCGGCCGCCGGTCACCGACGGGCCGTTCGCCGAGACCAAGGACCTGATCGCCGGCTGGATGGTGATCGACGTCGCGAGCTACGAACGGGCGCTGCAGCTGGCCGGCGAGCTGTCCGCGGCCCCCGGCGCGGGTGGCGAGCCGATCCACGAGTGGCTGGAGGTGCGGCCTTTCCTGACCGGGACGCACCTGGTGGCCGAGTGAACGAGTCGTTTCCTGGCCGGGACGCACCTGGTGGCCCGGTGAACGAGTCGTTTCCTGACCAGGCCGCACCTGGTGGCCCGGTGAACGAGTCGCTGCTGCGGGAGCTGGTGCCCGCCGTGATCGGCGTCGTCGTCCGGCGCGGCGCGGACTTCGCGGCGGCCGAGGACGCCCTCCAGGACGCCCTG
>NZ_JBSFGJ010000854.1:0-1516 GCF_053596515.1 Nonomuraea sp. NPDC001684 | reverse complement strand
CTCGGTCAGGCATGCGAGCAGCCCCTCGGTGAGCGGCAGGAGCGCCAGCTCACCGGGGCCGCACCAGCGCACGTCGGCGGCGTCGTCACCGGCCACGGGCACGCCGCCGGCGCAGGTCGCCAGGTAGTCGCGGATCACGTACGTGACGCCGCCCGGCCCGGGACGCTCCACCGTGCCGGCCAGGCGGCCCACCTCGACGCGCAGCCCGGTCTCCTCCATGACCTCGCGGCGCACGCCGGCCGCGTCGCTCTCGCCGGGCTCCAGCCGGCCGCCCGGGAGCGACCACAGGCCCTTGCCCGGCGGGCGGCCACGCTGGATGAGAAGAAGCTGGTCAGAGGCGTCGAAAATGATCGCGCCGACACAATTTACGCGCACATGACCAAGATTACGACGGGATAACGGGTCCCGGTCTTGACGCGACCGGGCCGGAGGAAGCACCGTGGGTAGCTGTGAGAGCGGCTCCTACCTGCCCAAGGTGCTTCGGCCCGCTTCACGGGTCGAGCGCCCTGTCCGGTGCGTTCCATTGCGACACGCACGGCGACGTCCTGCCGTACCAGCCTCCGCGACCGCCCACGGGCGAATCGCTGGAGGCCATGCGGAAACGCTCGGTGGTGCCCGTGTGGCTGCCCTGGCCATTGCCGCCCGGCTGGACGGTGACCGGGTTCGGCGAGGTCGGCGACGACCGTACCGGCTCGCGGGCCAGCGTGGTCGCGCTGAGCGGGCCGTCGCCGATCGAAGGGCCGGCCGACCTGCTGGTGATCGCCGAGGAACCGGGCGTCGGGCTCGGCGCGACGTTCGCGGGGCTCGACGGGCCCGATCCCGGCGAGGGGTTCGACTCCGGGCCGCCCAACGCGAAGATCGAGGTGCTGGGTCATCCCACGGCGATGTGGTGCCTGGCCGGCATCGACGACCGGGCCGTGTACGCCGGTGAGGCGCTGGGCAACTGGTTGTGGACCATCGCCTGGCCCGCCGAGGCCGGCTGCATGATCGCGCTGGCCGAGCTGTCCCTCCAGGACGCCCGCGACCGCGACTTCGAGGTGCCGTTCGGCGGGTTCTCGCCGCTGCTGGAAGACTGAGAGCCGGAAGTCGAGCGCCCGGAGGGCCGGGCGCCGGGCTGAGCACAGGATCGCCTCCCCCTGGCGGCCGGTTGGGGGAGCGGTGTCCGGGGTCAGGTTCTTCGTCGAGGCGTTCGTGACGATGTTCGTGATCATGGATCCGCCGGGCGTCATCCCGCTCTTCCTCGCCTACACCTTCGGCCGCACCCCGGCCGAGCGCAGGCGCATCGCCTGGCAGGCCGCGGTGACGGCGTTCTGCCTGGTGGTGGTGTTCGCGGTGTTCGGGCGGGCCATCCTGTCCTACCTGCACGTCGAGGTGCCCGCCATGCAGATCGCGGGCGGCCTGCTGCTCCTGCTGGTGGCCCTGGAGCTGCTGCGCGGCACGGCCGAGCCGCGCACCGACACCGTGCGCTCGAACGTCAACGTCGCCCTGGTGCCGCTCGGCACGCCGCTGCTGGCCG
>NZ_JBSFGJ010000853.1:0-1525 GCF_053596515.1 Nonomuraea sp. NPDC001684 | reverse complement strand
GCAGAAGGCCCGCGCTGCGGGTATCCACGTCATCGCAGCCACGCAGCGCCCGAGCGCGGACGTTATCTCGACGACCATCCGCTCCAATTTCCCCGCCCAACTCGCCCTGCGGGTTAAGACTGCGACCGACAGTCGCATCATTCTAGACGAGACCGGAGCCGAAGCTCTGGCCGGACATGGCGACGCCTTTCTGCACACGGCTAAGGGCACCATGCGACTACAGGTGGCCTACGACGGGAGCTAAGAGGCCCCGCTATCTTTGATCAGCTCCACCACACGTACTCAAAGCGAGAAAAGGAGCAATCGTCAAGACCTGTGGATGGAGTTTCTAGGCTGCTGCCGATGAAGGTTGGTCGTCAGGTCGTTCGACGAGCTTGCCGTTGATGAAGGTCGCCCCGGCGCGGACCAGGGCGACGAGGTGGGGCGCGTTGACCGCACGCCAGCGCTTCTGCGCCGATTCGATCAGCTTGAAGGCCATCGCCAGCCCGGCCGCGCGGGAGCCCGGCCCCTTGGTGACCTTGGTTCGGTGGCGGACGGTGGCGAAGGTTGACTCAATGGGGTTGGTGGTGCGCAGGTGCACCCAATGCTCGGCGGGATAGTCGTAGAAGGCCAGCAACTCGTCCAAGTCATCAACGACCTTGGCCACAGCCTTCGGATACTTGCCGCCATAGGCGTCCTGGAAGTCCTTGACCGCGCGCTTCGCGTGCTGCTTGTCTTCGGCGTTCCAGATCTCCGCCAGGTGCTTCTTGGCGGCCGGGTGGGCGGATTTCGGCATGGCCCCGAGCACGTTTGCGATCTTGTGAAACCAGCACCTCTGGGCTCTGGTCTGCGGAAACACCTCGCCCAGCGCCGACCAGAAGCCCAGAGCGCCGTCCCCGACCGCCAGTACTGGTGCCCGCATGCCGCGCCGCTTGGCATCGCGGAGCAGGTCGGCCCAGGACTCGGCCGACTCGCGATACCCGTCGGTCAACGCGACCAGTTCCTTACGCCCGTCGGCGCGCACCCCGATCATCACCAGCGGGCACAGCTTGTGCTCCTCCAGCCGGATGTTGACGTGGATGCCACCGACCCACAGGTAGACGTAGTCCACCCCGGACAGGTCACGGGCGGCGAAGGCTCGCTGCTCGCCTTTCCAGCTCTCGGTGAGCTTGGTGATGACCGACGCCGACAGGCCCGCCGAGCTGCCCAGGAAGTGGCCCAGCGCGGCGGTGAAGTTTCCCGAGGACAGCCCGTGCAGGTACACAGCGGCAGCACGTCGGTGACCTGCGGACTCTTACGGCAGCAGGCGGGCAGGATCGCCGAGGAGAACCGCTTGCGCTCGCCCGTGACCTCGTCGATGCGCTTGTCGTTGACCCGCGGGGCCCTGACCGGGATCGCGCCGGCCGCGGTGAGTACGTCCCGTTCGGCGTGGTGGCCGTTGCGCACGACCAGACGGCGGCTGGCCGCATCGCGCTCCTCGGCGAAGGCGGCGATGTAGGCGTCGACCTCGGCCAGCAACTCGCCGGCGAGCATCTAGCGGACACCC
>NZ_JBSFGJ010000852.1:0-1533 GCF_053596515.1 Nonomuraea sp. NPDC001684 | reverse complement strand
CAATGCCGGGAAGTTAAGACGGCTGGCGGTCGAGTCAAGGTGTTCGGCCGAACCTGGGACATGAGAACGGAGATCCAGTAGAACGGGTGATCTTCCACAACCATCCGTAACAGACTGGATCTCCGTTGAGCCGACAGTCTGCCAGGTCTGCCCTGGCCTCCGCCATCAGCACGGTCACATCGACCACCCGCACCGCGGCAGGGGTGTTCGCGCCAGGTCATCTGGGTGAGCTGACCCAGATCATCCCTTTCGAGATGGTCGATGAGGTACTGGCGGACACAGGTGCGGTCGAGCGGCGGCTACGGGAGCTGCCGTCGCGGGTGATGGTGTATCTGCTGCTGGCAGCGGGCCTGTTCGCCGGGATGGGGTATCGGCAGGTATGGGCCCGGCTCGTGTCGGGTTTGGCCGTTTCAGCAGCGCCGCCGTCGTCCTCGGCGTTGGCGCAGGCACGACGCCGGGTCGGGGTAGCGCCGTTGAAGGCGCTGTTCGAGCTGCTGGCGGGCCCGCCGGCAGGCGCGCTGCGGTGGCGGGGGCTGCTGGTCTGCGCGATGGACGGCACCACGATGTCAGTGCCCGACAGCCCGGCGAACCTGACCCGGTTCGGGCATCAAAGCGGCTCGCATGGCGGGTCGGGCTATCCCCTCCTGCGACTGCTGGCCGTAGTCGTCTGCGGCACTCGTACCCTGCTCGCGGTGACCTTCGGCCCGATCAAGACCGGCGAGACCAGCTACGCGCCCTCCCTGTTCGGTGCTCTGCGGCCGGGGATGGTGCTCCTGGGCGACCGGAACTTCGCGGTCAAGGACCTCGTCACGGCGATCGCCGTCACCGGGGCGGACCTGTTGATCCGCTGCAAGAACAGCCGGGCCCTGCCCCGGCTGGCCACCCTGACGGATGGGTCGTGGACCAGCGTGCTGGGCGGAGTCCCCATCCGGGTCATCGACGCCCACATCACCGTCACTCTGTCCGGTATCAACCGGCGGACCGTCCACTACCGGCTCATCACCAGCTTGCTCGACCAGCACCGATACCCCGCCCGGGACCTCGTCGTCCTCTACCACCAGCGCTGGGAGATCGAAACGATCTACCTCGAACTGAAATCGACCATTCTGGGCGGCCGCGTCCTGCGCTCCCGGACCCCGGCAGGCGTCGACCAGGAAATCTATGCTCTGCTCACCGCCTACCAGGTCCTGCGGCTGGCGATGGCCGATGCCACCGCATCCCATCCCGGCATCACCGATGACCGGGCCAGCTTCACCATCGCCCTGCTCACCGCCCGCGATCAAGTCGTCCACGCCGCCGGCATCCTCGCCGACACCACCATCGACCTGCTCGGGCGTATCGGACGCGCTCTCCTTGAAGATCCCCTGCCACAACGCCGCGAACGCATCAGCCCACGCATCGTCAAACGCGCGATCTCCAAACATCGGGCCAAAGGACACGTCGACCGCACCAACCACCGCGCGAGCACCACCATCAACATCCTCACCGAACACCAGTTGACAGCAGCCCAAAGCCCTTAACTTCCCGGCATTG
>NZ_JBSFGJ010000851.1:0-1539 GCF_053596515.1 Nonomuraea sp. NPDC001684 | reverse complement strand
CAGCAGCCGCTCCTCCGGGGTCAGCTCGGTCTCGCCCTTCGGGGTGACCTTGCCGACCAGGATGTCGCCGGGCACGACCTCGGCGCCGATCCGGACGATGCCGCGCTCGTCGAGGTCGGCCAGGATGTCCTCGGAGACGTTGGGGAGGTCCCGGGTGATCTCCTCCGGGCCCAGCTTGGTGTCGCGGGCGTCGACCTCGTGCTCCTCGATGTGGATCGAGGACAGCACGTCGTCCTGGACCAGGCGCTGGGACAGCACGATCGCGTCCTCGTAGTTGTGGCCCTCCCACGGCATGAACGCCACGAGCAGGTTCTTGCCGAGCGCCATCTCACCGTCGTCGGTGCAGGGGCCGTCGGCGATGACCTGGCCGGCCTCGACCCGGTCGCCCTCGGCGACGATGGGCTTCTGGTTGAAGGAGGTGCCCTGGTTGGAGCGCTTGAACTTGGCGACCCGGTAGGTGGTGCGCGAGCCGTCGTCGTTCATGACGGTGACGTAGTCGGCCGAGACCTCCTCGACCACGCCGGCCTTCTCGGCGCTGATGACGTCCCCGGCGTCGGTCGCGGCGCGGTACTCCATGCCGGTGCCGACCAGCGGCGCCTCGCTGCGGATCAGCGGCACCGACTGGCGCTGCATGTTCGCGCCCATCAGGGCCCGGTTGGCGTCGTCGTGCTCCAGGAACGGGATCATCGCGGTGGCGACCGACACCATCTGGCGCGGCGACACGTCGATGTAGTCGACCTCGCGGGAGGCCACGTAGTCGGTCTCGCCGCCCTTGGTGCGGACCAGGACGCGGGCGTCGGTCAGCTCGCCGTTCGCGCCGAGGGACGAGTTCGCCTGGGCGACGACGAACCGGTCCTCCTCGTCGGCCGTCAGGTAGTCGATCCGGTCGGTGACCCTGCCCTCGACGACCTTGCGGTAGGGCGTCTCGATGAAGCCGAAGGCGTTGAGCCGGCCGTAGCAGGCGAGGTAGCCGATGAGGCCGATGTTCGGGCCCTCGGGCGTCTCGATCGGGCACATCCGGCCGTAGTGGGACGGATGCACGTCACGGACCTCCATCCCGGCCCGCTCACGGGACAGGCCACCGGGGCCCAGGGCGTTCAGCCGCCGCTTGTGGGTCAGGCCGGCCAGCGGGTTGATCTGGTCCATGAACTGCGACAGCTGCGAGGTGCCGAAGAACTCCTTCATCGACGCCACCACCGGCCGGATGTTGATCAGGGTCTGCGGCGTGATCGCCTCGACGTCCTGGGTGGTCATCCGCTCGCGGACGACGCGCTCCATGCGGGCCAGGCCCAGCCGGACCTGGTTCTGGACGAGCTCGCCGACGCTGCGGATGCGCCGGTTGCCGAAATGGTCGATGTCGTCGAGCTCCACGACGGCCTGGCCCATGGACGTCTCCCCCGCGTGCAGCCGCACCAGGTACTCGATCATCGCGACGACGTCGTCCTCGGTCAGCGTGCCCTGCGTGATCTCGGAGTCGACCCCGAGCTTCTTGTTGATCTTGTAGCGGCCCACCTTGGCCAGGTCGTACCGCTTGGGGTT
>NZ_JBSFGJ010000850.1:0-1589 GCF_053596515.1 Nonomuraea sp. NPDC001684 | reverse complement strand
ATCGGCTGGATCCCGGGCGGCACGATCGTGCAGGAGAAGGCGCCGCAGTGCCAGCTACACGGCGGAGGATATCCCCCGATGTGCGGCCGCACGGGCTGGGGAAGTCTCTGGGAGACGGTCCAGTGGGCCACTCCCGCACAGAACTACGGTTACCTTCCCTACTCGTGCGTGCGCCCGGCGTGAGACCGGAGCCCTTCAGATGACGCCGTGCGGCATCCGACTTGCGGTCGGCGAGCATGAGGGCGGCAACAAGGGCGGCGGCGACGGCCGCGAGGATGAGCAAGATGATGCGCTCAGGGGACATGAAGGCGATCTACCTATTCTGAGAACGGACACAAGGCGGCCAGGACAGTGGCTATCCAGGGTGTTCGCCCTGGCCAAGTAAGGTCCTCGGCTTCCGTGGCTTCTGGGGCGCCTCTCCTCCCAAATGACGCTCTCGGTGGATCGGGGCTCATCCCATGAGAAAGCCCGAACCCCGTCCCGTGGGTTCGGGCTTTGCGTCTGCTCGTGTCCTACGCGGTGGCGCGGGCGCGGCGGGCGAGCATGCGCGCCTTGCGCAGCGCGTCGCCCGGGTTGATCCAGTAGTGGTAGCCGGTCCCCGTCTTGTACTGCTGACCGTGGCCGTACTGCTCGACTCCGCACAGGCCGCACCCGTTCGGCGGGTTCCCGTCGTCCTCGACGGCCGGGCCGGACCGGCCGAAGTACGTCACCGTGCGAATTCCGCCCTCGCCGTGGTAGCTGACCACCTCCAGCTCCCATCCCGGCTGCAGGAGCGGGCGGATCGCCTCGAAGTAGGCGCGGGCCAGGCCGAGCACACCGCCGGGCTGGATGCACAGCTCGATCCGGTTGAGGCTGATGTGGGCGTGGTGCTGGTGGGGGCCGTGCTTGTCGAGCCGGGCGGCGCGGATGATGTGGGCAAGCTGGGACTGCTGCATGGCAGGCTCCTTGGGTTCCTGGGGATGGTGATGGGGGCGGCGGGCGCGGGCCGGTCGCAGCGGGCCCGCGCCGGTCGGTCAGGTGCCGGAGACGGCTTCGTGGTGGCAGGCCGCGCAGAGCGGTACGGTCTCGCCCGTGCGCTGGTCGTACTGGGGCGCGACGCTCACGGGGGTCCCGCACTCGGTGCACGCGGCCGGAGGCGTCCAGTCGGGGCGGCCGAGCTGCACGAGCGGCTCCAGTTCCTTCGGCAGGACGCCGCCGTTCTCCGCGAGCGGGAATGCGTAGTAGGTGCGCACCTGCTGCAGGCCAGGCACGTGCGGGTGGTTCTCATCGGCCAGGAGGAGACCGCCCACTGACGCGCTGGCCCACGTCCACCCCTTGTCGGGGCGCCACACCCAGGTGATGACGGCGGTGTCGGGGGCGATGCGGCGGCCGTCCTCGGTGGTCACCTCGGTCGTGTCACGCAGCCGGAACCGGGTGAGGGTGCGGCTGGCGTCGAACTCGTACTCCATGGTGGGAACCTCTTTGCTGTGGTTCGGGCAGGGGTCGGGTGGTGCGGGTCCAGCGGCCTGGGCCCGCACCATGGCGGGTCAGCGGGTCAGCGTCGAGCGGCGCTGGTGGGCGCGGCGGGTGAGGTTGAGCCGGCGGGCGGC
>NZ_JBSFGJ010000849.1:0-1613 GCF_053596515.1 Nonomuraea sp. NPDC001684 | reverse complement strand
GCCGACCTCGCGAGGGACCCGTCGGAGGCCCCGGTCGCCCGGCCGATGCCGACCACCGTGCCGGGCGCGCCCGAGGACGCCGAGGCGCCGCCGCCGGCGGCGGAGGCGGGCGCGCAGGTCACATGGGGGGTGCGGGCGCTGGGCGCCGACGCCTCCACCCGTACGGGGGCGGGGACGGTGGTCGCCGTCCTCGACACCGGCATCGACGCCACGCATCCGGCCTTCACCGGGATGACGCTGGTGGAGGAGGACTTCACCGGATCGGGCCGCGGCGACAAGGTCGGCCACGGCACCCACTGCGCCGGCACGGTCTTCGGCCGCCCGGTCGACGGCATGCGCATCGGCGTCGCCCCCGGCGTCGAACGGGCGCTGATCGGCAAGGTGCTCGGCGACGACGGCAAGGGCTCGACCGCCGCGACGGTCAAGGGCCTGCTCTGGGCGCTCGGGAACGACGCCGACGTCATCACCATGTCGCTCGGCATCGACTTCCCGGCCGCCATGCGGCAGCTGGAGGAGCGCGGGCTGCCGCAGTTCCTGGCCACGTCGATCGCGCTGGAGTCGTACCGGGCCACGTTGCGGCTCTACGACTCGCTGATGCGGATGATCGCGGCCAGGGCGGCGTTCGGCGCCGGCACGATCGTCGTCGCGGCCACGGGCAACGCCAGCCACCGGGAGCTGCGGCCGGACTTCGAGGTCGGGCCGGAGCTGCCGTCGGCCGCCGAGGGCATGATGGCCGTGGGCGCGGTGCAGCGGCTGCCGTCCGGGCGGCTGGCGGTCGCGCGGTTCTCCAACACCTTCCCGCAGGTGTGCGCGCCGGGCGTGGACGTGGTCTCGGCCCGTACCGGAGGCGGGCTGACCAGCAAGAGCGGCACCAGCATGGCCGCGCCGCACGTGGCCGGGGCGGCGGCGCTGTGGTGGCAGGAGCTGCGGGCGGGCAGCGACGGCGCGCGGGCCGCGGCGGTCACCGGCCGGTTGCTGCTGACCGCCGCGACGGACGTGTTCGTCCCGGACGCCGACACCGCGGACCTGGGCGCGGGGCTGGTCCAGGCGCCCCGCTGAACCGGCACGGTCTTCCGGCCGGACGGCCGGAAGACCGTCAGGGGCCTTCGGGATCCACCGTGTCGGCGTCGGCCCAGAACGGCGCGGCCAGCTCGCGCAGCCGCGCCGCGCCGACCCGGTCGAGCAGGGCGAGCGCGCCCGCGTTGTCGGCGAGCTGGGCCGTGCTCGTGACGCCGAACAGCACGCTGGCCACCGCCGGATGGGTGAGGCAGAACGCCACGCACACCTGCGCGGGCGTCGCCTCCAGCGCGGCCGCCACCTCGGCCAGCCCGGCGGCGGCCGTCGCGGCCCGCGCGCGCACGCCGCCGGGGTCGGGGAAGACCGGCCGGGCGGGCCTGTCCTTGCCGGCCAGCAGCCCGCCTTCGAGCACGTCGCTGGCCTGCAGCGAGACGCCGGCGTCGAACACCTCGGAGAACGGCACCCCTTCCGGGATCGAGCGGCGGCACGGGTTGTACTTGAGCTGGGCCAGTTGCGGCCCCGGCGAGCCGAGGTCGCGGGCGTGGTTGCGGATGGTCAGGATGGAGGTGGCCGACCAGTTGTTGACGCCCCAGCAG
>NZ_JBSFGJ010000848.1:0-1639 GCF_053596515.1 Nonomuraea sp. NPDC001684 | reverse complement strand
TTGAAGATCGTGATGCTGATGATGCCCGGCCTGGCCATCGGCAACATGATCTGGAAGAACACGCGGGTGTGCGAGGCGCCGTCCACCATGGCCGCCTCCCCCACCGCCGTGGGCAGCGTACGGAAGAACGCGGTCAGGAAGAACACCGTGAACGGCATCGAGTACGCGATGTAGACCAGCACCAGCCCCGCATGCGTGTTCAACCCGATGTACGGCCCCACCAGCGGCACCGCCCCCATGTTCTGCACGACGAAGAACAGCGGCGTCAGCTTCAGGTACACCGGAAAGGCCAGCCCGGACACGAACAGGAAGTAGATCGGCCGGTTGGCGCGGAAGGGGTACCGGGCCAGCACGTACGCGGCCATCGAGCCGAGCAGCATGGTTCCGGCCACGCTGAAGGTGACGACGATGACGCTGTTGAGCATGTACTGCCCGATGTGCGCCTGCTCCCAGGCGCGGGCGAAGTTGTCCCAGTTGAGCTTGGCCGGCAGCCCCCACGCCTCGCCGAAGATCTCGTCCTCGCTCTTCACCGAGGCCAGGAAGGTCCACAGGATCGGCACCACGACGAGCACCGTCCACACCAGGAGCGCGACGTGGGAGAGCACGGCCATCGGCCCGAGCCGCCGCCGGCGCTCCTGACGGGCCAGTTTGCGGGAGTTCGCCACCGTCCACGTGGTCGTCGTTGTCATCTAGTACTCGATTCGTTCGCGGCGTGACAGGCGCAGCGAGAGGATGGCGAAGCCGACGGTGAAGAAGAACATCATGACGCCGAGGGCCGAGGCGTAGCCGAAGCGGAAGTACTGGAAGGCGTTGCGGTAGATCTCGGCGGCCATGACGGTGGTCGACCAGTCGGGGCCGCCGTGCTGGTCGGTCATCACCCACACGATCGCGAACGCGTCGAGCGCCAGGATCCCGAGGTAGACCCAGGCCACCTGGATCGTGTCCCACAGCAGCGGCAGCGTGATGCGGAAGAACAGGCTGAACCGGCCCGCGCCGTCGATCTGCGCCGCCTCGAACATGTCGCGCGGGATGGAGGCCAGCCCGGCCGAGAACAGCACGACGTAGAAGCCGACCGCCTGCCAGACCAGCACGCCGAGCACCGACCAGAAGGCCACGCCGGGGTCGGACAGGAAGCCGACCGGCTTGGCGCCGAGCGCGATCAGCGGCCCGTTCAGCATGCCGCTGCCGTCGGGCCGGAACACCTGCTGGAACAGCACGCCCACCACGGCCACGGCCAGGACCTGCGGGAAGAAGAACACCACCCGGTAGAACTTCGAGCCCGCGATGCCCGAGGAGCCCTTGCGCCCGCCCACGTTGAGCAGGAAGGCGAAGAACAGCGCGATGACGATCGTGAGCAGCGGCAGCAGCACGAGCAGCATGGCGTTGTGGCTGACGGCCTTCCAGAAGACGCCGTCCTTGAACAGCCGGACGAAGTTGTCCAGCCCGATGAAGTCCGGCGTGGCCGTCACGCCGCGCCAGTCGGTCATCGCGATGCGGAACGCCTGGATCAGCGGCGAGATGACGTAGGCGAGGTAGAGGATCACCGGGGCTGCCAGGAACGCGGTGATGAACAGCCCGCGGCGATACCTGTTGAACAACATCAGCGCTTGTACTTCTTGATCGAGGAGTCGTTCTTGAT
>NZ_JBSFGJ010000847.1:0-1645 GCF_053596515.1 Nonomuraea sp. NPDC001684 | reverse complement strand
GACGGGACGGGCGTGCTGTTCGAGGGTGAAGGTGCCGTCCGGGCGGGCGAAGACCTGGCGGGTCTCGCTGCGCATCGACTCGATCTCGACCGGGCGGCCGGTGCGCCTGGCCGTGGCGGTCGCGGCCGTCTCCGGCGCGAGAGGCGCGGAGAGCGCGGCGGGCGCGGGGGGCGCGCTCGCCGCCGGAGGCGCGCCTGCCTCCGGCGGCTCCGCGCCGGCGGGCGGCACCGCCGGGATCGTGAACGCCAAGACAGCCGCGACCAGCCCACGCCCAACCCGCATCGGTCCTCGCATGTCGACCAGAGGTCCGCGCGGGACCAGGCGATCTTCGATTGACGAACGGATTGTCACCCGCGTAATGCCGTACGTCTAGATCTTCTGGCGAAATTCGCCATAAGTTGGGACATGTCTGGAAGGAACCGCCGTCAGCCGTTCGCGGACCCCGTCACCGGAGCGCGGCGGCGAGTTCGGCGACCGCCGCGACGACCAGGTCCACCTCCTGCTCGGTGTTGTAGTAGTGCGGCGACAGGCGCAGGCACCAGTCGACGTCCTTGTCCCCGAAGTCGAACTGGGCGAAGTGCCGGAAGCTGAGCGCCGAGTTGACGCCGCGCGCGTCCAGCGCCGCCTTGAACGGCTCCGCCTGCCGGCCCTCGACGGCGAAGGTGACCAGGGCGCCCAGCCGCCGTCCCCGGTCGAGCACGCGCACCCCGGGCAGCGCGGCCAGCCCGGCGCGCAGGCCGGCGGCCAGGGCCGGGGTGCGCCGGGCGACGGCCTCCACGCCCACCCGGCGGGCGTAGCGGGCGGCGGCCGCGCAGCCGAGCACGACGGAGTAGGGGAACTCCCAGTCCTCGAACCTGGCCGCCGTCGCGACCGGCTCGTAGCGGCCCGGCTCCGTCCAGCGCGCGCCGTGCATGTCGATGAACAGCGGCTCGTAGCCGGCGTCCAGGACGCGGTCGGCGACGTACAGGAAGCCGGAGCCGCGCGGGCCGCGCAGGAACTTGCGGCACGTGGCGGTGAGCAGGTCGCAGCCGATCTCCTCGACGTCGACCGGGTACTGGCCGACGGACTGGCAGGCGTCCACCAGGTAGAGCAGGTCCAGCTCGCGGCAGTGCCGGCCGATCTCGGCGACCGGCTGGACCAGGCCGGAGTTGGTGGGGATGTGGGTGGCGGCCACCAGGCGCGGGCGGTGCCGGCGCATCAGCGCGGCCATGGCGGCCACGTCCACGCCGCCCTCGGGCAGGTCGGGCGCGTGCACGACCCGTATCCCGAACCGCCTGGCCAGCGACAGGAAGGCGATCTGGTTGGAGATGAAGTCGTTGCGGGTGGTCAGGACGACGTCCCCGGCCGCGAACGGGATCGCCGACAGCGCGGTGGAGAAGGCGTGGGTGGCGCTGCCGGCGAAGGCGACGTTGCGGGGAGCGCAGTTGATCAGGGCGGCGGTCTCGGCGTAGAAGTCGGCGACCTGCGCCGCGCGGGCGGCGGCGGCCTCGTAGCCGCCGAGGTGCGCCTCCAGCCGCAGGTGGTCGACCATCGCGGCGAGCACCGGAGCGGGCAGCAGGCCGCACCCGGCGTTGTTGAAGTGCACGACCTCCTCAGCGCCCGGGGTGTCGGCGCGCAGGGCCGCGACGTCCAGAAGCGATTCTGC
>NZ_JBSFGJ010000846.1:0-1646 GCF_053596515.1 Nonomuraea sp. NPDC001684 | reverse complement strand
GTCGTCGGCGGCGACGGAGGCGCGACCGTCTTCGGCGACCGCCGGCGGGACGAGCCGTGCGAGGAGCACGACGGCGACGCCGACGGCCGGGACCTCGTCCTCGGCGGCGCGGGCAAGGAGATCGTGTCGGCCGGCGGCGGCGCCGACCGGGTCGAGGCCGGTGGCGGCCAGGACGTGGTCTGCGGCGAACGCGGCGACGACCGGCTGGCCGGCGGCTCGGGCGACGACCGGGTCTCGGGCGGCTCGGGCGACGACACGGCGCTCGGCGACGACGGCGATGACGAGGTGACCGGCGGCTCCGGCGACGACACCCTGTACGGCGGCGCGCACGACGACACCGTGGTGGGCGAGTCCGGGCAGGACCGGCTGTTCGGCGGCGAGGGTGACGACCTGGTCATCGGCGGCACGCGTACGGCGGGCAAGGACGACAAGGGCGACGTCCTGTACGGCGATGCGGGAGCGGACCGGCTGATCGGCGACAACGGCGACGCCGGTGGCCCGTTCGACCTCGACGGCACCCCGGAGGAGGCCGGCGGCCCGGACGTGATCCACGGCGGCGACGGCGCCGACGCGGGTTACGGCGGGATCGGGTCCGACGAGGTGCACGGCGACGCGGGCGACGACCACCTGGAGGGCGGCGTCGGCGGCGACAAGGTGTACGGCGAGGCCGGCGAGGACGAACTCGTGGGCGGCGCTTCGGGCCCGTACCCGGACGGCGGCGACACACTGCTGGGCGGCGACGGCCCGGACGTGATCACCGCCGACAACGCCCTCCTGACCATCTCCCTCCAACCCCCGACCTCGACGCCGACTCCGAGCAGCACCGCAACGCCGTCGGCCACGGCCACACCGTCTGGGACGTCCGCATCCGACATGGACGCGGCTACTTCGGTGGCCGCGCGGCCGGGGCAGGCGGTTACGCACCGGGTGAAGCTGCTCGCGGGTGGCTTCGGCCCCGACGTGGCCGACGGCGGCGCGGGCAACGACGCGATCTTCGGCCAGGGCGGCCCCGACCGGCTGCGCGGCCAGGAAGGCGACGACTACGCCGAGGGCGGCGCGAGCGTGGACTGGGTCGAAGGCGACCAGGGCAACGACGACCTGGTCGGCGGCACCCACACGACAGCCGACACCACAGCGGACGACGTCGCGGACGCCCTGTACGGCGGCCCCGGTGACGACGTCATCGCCGGCGACAACGCCGTGGTGACGCTGACGGGCACCCCGGCCGCCGCCACCGTCCGCCTCGGCTCGTCGGGCACCCCGATGACCCCACGCGCGGTCACCCTCCTGGGCGACGGCTCTGGAGGGGACAGGATTTCGGGGGGTTCTGGGGTGGATGTCCTGTGGGGGCAGAGCGGGGACGATCAGATGTCGGGTGGGGGCCAGGGGGACTACGCCGAGGGTGGTGACGGCGCGGACCAGATCCGTGGTGACCTGCCGTTGTCGGCCGAGTCCACCAGGACCATCAGCCGCCCTCTGCCCGACCCCGGCTGGAAGGGCGACCCCAGCGGCCCCGCCGACCTGGAAGGCGACGACACCCCCGGCCAGGACGACCTGATCGGCGGCTCGGCCCCCCCGCCCAGACGCCCACCGCGTCGGTGAACTCGCGGCCGGTCCAGGTGATGGTGTTGCGGGCCACCGTGTTG
>NZ_JBSFGJ010000845.1:0-1657 GCF_053596515.1 Nonomuraea sp. NPDC001684 | reverse complement strand
GCGCCGTCCTGGTGACCTCCCGCTCTCCGCTGCCCGCCCTGGAAGGTGCCGTACGGCTCACGCTCGACCTCCCTGACGAGAAGGATGCCAGGCTCCTGCTGGAACGCGTGGCGGGCCCGGACCGCATTGGTTCGGCGCCCGGCGCGGCCGAGCAGATCCTGCGTTCCTGCGGCCGGTTGCCGCTGGCCATCCGGGTCGCCGGAGCCCGCCTGGCCACCCGGCCGGTCTGGCCGGTCAGCGAGTTCGCCACCCGGCTGGCCGGACGGGGCCTGGACGAGCTGGTCGTCGGCGGGCTGGACGTGCGCGCGACGTTCGAGCCGAGCTACGCGGCGCTGCCAGGCCCGGCCAGGCGCGTGTTCCGGCTGCTGGGCCTGGCCGGGCTGGACAGCGTGGCGGAGTGGTCGGTCGCGGCCCTCCTCAGACCACCCGCCACGGAAACGGACGCGGCGCCCGCCAGCCCGCCTGGCTCGGACGGGGACGCGGACAAGCTGGGGGCGACCCCGCTGGAGGCGGATGCGGCGCTGGAGACGCTGGTCGCGCGGGGCATGCTCACCTCGACCGAGGTGGACGGGGCCGGACAGCCCCGTTACCGGCTGCACGACCTGCTGCGGGTGTACGCGCGGGAACGGGCGCAGGCGGAGGAGACCCCCGAGGGGCGGCGTGCGGCGCTCACCTGGCACGTGCTGGAATGCCTGCGGCGTACCCGGGCCGCCACGCGCCGCCTGCCGATCCTGCTCGCCCCGCCGTACGAGCGCGAGCCGGAGGAGGGACCGGCGCCCGACGTGCGGGCGAGCGAGATGTGGCTGGCGGCCGAGCGGCGTACGCTGATGCTCGCCCTCAGCACCGCCGCCGAGCTGGGCCTGAACGACGTGGCGGCCGAGCTGGGGCACCACCTCACCAGCTATTTGATCATGGATCGGTTCCTGGCCGACGCCGAGCGGGTCCAGCGGATCGTGATCGGGCTGGGCGATGAGCGCGCCGCGCTGCGGGCCCGGCTGCTGCTGGCCACGGTGGAGATCGAATGGGGTCGGTTCCCATCGGCCGAGACCATGTGCGGCGTGCTTCTGGCGGAGTTCGGCCGCGCCGGCGACAGGCATGGAGCGGCGTACGCGCTGATCGTCAGGGCCGCCGCGCGGCACGGCATGGGCCGTCTGGACGGGGCGCTGGCCGACGCGTACGCCTGCCTCGACCTGATGGCGGCGCCCGGCGACGCCGCCGGGCTGGCGTACGCGTGGACCTGGCCTGTCTGGATCCACGTCGAGCGCGGTGAGCACGGGCGGGCCGTGGAGATCGCCAGAGCGCGGCTGGAGGTGACCGAAAAGGACGACTACGCCATCCGCGGCAACCTGCTGCGCGGCCTCGGCACCGCCCTCTACCAGCGGGGCGAGACGGCGGAGGCCGTCGTCCGCTACCGGGAGGGCCTGCTGGCGGCGCAGGCGCTCGGCGATCGCGCCGAGACGAGCAAGGCGCTGCGCCGGCTGGGGGAGGCACTGGGGGCGCTGGGCCGCTTCGACGAGGCGGCCGAGACACTGGCGGCGAGCCTGCGGCTGTTCGTGGTGAGCGGCGACACCCTGGGCGAGGCGCTGGCCGGGCACACGCTCGGCGTCGTGCACCTGCGCCAGGGCGAGCCCCGCCGGGCGGTGGCGGACCTGCGGGC
>NZ_JBSFGJ010000844.1:0-1659 GCF_053596515.1 Nonomuraea sp. NPDC001684 | reverse complement strand
CCCAGCCCGCGCGCGCCGATCTCGGCCCTGGCCAGCGCCAGCGCCTCCTCGGTCACCTCCGACGCCGTCACGTGGGCCACCAGCGCGGCCAGGTCCGCGGTGATCGTGCCGGGCCCGCTGCCCACGTCGAGGACCTTCATCGCGGGCCGCAGGTGCGGCAGCAGGTAGGCGGCCGAGTTCTCCGCCGTGCGCCACCGGTGCGAGCGCAGGACGGACTCGTGGTGCCCATGGGTGTAGACGGCGTCCATCGAAAGACTCCTTCACGACGATGTGTGCCCCGACCCTAGCGCGAGTCTCATCTGTCGAGAGGATGTGTCTTTCTATATGAGACGGCGTCGTGCGTCCGGCGTCGCTCATAGACTGGTCGCGGCAATGTCCTGGCAAAAGGAAGGCGTGGTCGTGGGAGAGGTCCGGCCGATCGTGCACGTGGGCGATCCGGTGCTGCACAATCCGTGCGAGCCGGTCACCCGGTTCGACGGCGAGCTGGCGGCGCTGGTCGACGACATGTTCGCGAGCATGTACGCGGCCGAGGGCGTGGGCCTGGCCGCCAACCAGATCGGCGTGCCACTGCGCGTGTTCGTCTACGACTGCCCCGACGCCGAGGGCGTCGCCCACAAGGGCGTCGTGGTCAACCCGGCCCTGGAGCTGCCCGGCCTCGGCGAGCGCCGCCTCGACCCCGACGACGAGGGCTGCCTGTCGGTGCCCGGCCAGTTCGCCCCGCTCCCCCGGCCCGACCACGCCACCGTCCACGGCTTCGACGCCGAGGGGCGGCCGGTCACGGTCGAGGGCACCGGCCTGCTGGCCCGCTGCCTCCAGCACGAGACCGACCACCTCGACGGCTACCTGTACATCGACCGCCTGCCGGCCAAACGCCGCAAGCAGGTGTTGGCAGCCTACGAGCAGACCATGGCCGCTAAAGCGGACGTTTCTCCGCTATAGTGGAGGAATGCAAGGTGAAGGCGTCCTGTCCAGCGGGCTGTCCCTGGCCGAGCTGGGCGGGCGCATCCGCGCCGAGCGGCGCGGGCGCGGGTTGTCCGTCGAGCGCCTGGCCGAGCTGAGCGGCATCAGCCGGAGCATGGTCTCCGACGTCGAGCGCGGCGCGAAGTCGCCGACCGTGCTGGTGCTCGACCGGCTGGCCACGGCCCTCGGCACGTCGATCTCCCGGCTGCTCGACGAACCGACGCGCGAGGACGTGCGCGTGCTGCGGCACGACCGGCAGCGGGTGCTGCGCGACCCGTCCGGCTGGGAACGGCGGGTGTTGTCGCCGGTGCTGGCCGACGTGGAGTTCGAGTTCATGCGGACCACGATCGGCCCCGGCGTGGACGCGGGCGAGTTCGCCCCGCACGCCCCGGGCTCGCGCGAGTACCTGGCCGTCGAGCGCGGCACGCTGCGCCTGACGATCGACGACCGGCCGTACGAGCTGGCGGCCGGCGACTCGGCCGCCTACCCCGGCGACCACCGCCACGCCTTCGCCAACGACGGGACCGCCGACTGCGTCTTCTACCTGGCCATGGAGCTGGGTGGCGGCGGCCACCACGAGACCTGGAGGGAATCCCCGCATGGATGAGCTGCGCCGCGCCGGCGTCAGGGCGGCCGAGATCGTGGCCGCCCATCTGGAGGGCGTCCCGGCCGGGCCGGTGTGGCGGCCGGTGCCCGACG
>NZ_JBSFGJ010000843.1:0-1673 GCF_053596515.1 Nonomuraea sp. NPDC001684 | reverse complement strand
GAGGTGACCAGGGGCTTGAGCAGCACGACCCGGGGCTGATCGGGCATGGGGTGCAGCACGGTCGGGTCAGGGGGGACGGGCATCACGCGATCGTCTTCTTCTCGTGAGGTGGCGATGGTGTGGTCGGGCCTTACTCTTCTTATGTGTACGGAACGTTCCGTACCGATAGGATGATGTCCAAGGCGGACGTCCGCTGTCAAGTACGGAACGTTCCGTACCGATATGGTGTCCCCGGAACCGGCACGCCGGGTGCGGGACGACCGAGATGTCCCGCACCGAACGGGCGCCCACCGGGCCCGCTTCCACTTTCTGGAGGATCTGTGATTTTTCGTCCCACGGTCGAGGGTGATCTCGACCGTCTGCTCGGCTGCGTCGTCGATGAGGGCATCAGCTGGGCCCACCCTGACCGGCTGCTGTCCTTCCTCGAATCCGGCAACTACCGCCATGCGTGGATCTGGATCGCCGAGGAGAACGGTGAGATCCTGGCCCGCGCCGTGTGGTGGGGTTCGCCCGACGCCGGCAAGCCTCTCGCGCTGGACTGCCTCTACGTCCACCCCTCGGTCGACGACCCCATCGGCCTGGCCGCCGACCTGCTCGCTCACGCCCACGCCGCCTACGACGACCAGCCCGCCTACCACGTGTTCGTCTCCAACGGCTGGCGCGACGACCCCACGTCCGCGGCCGCGATCACCTGGCGCCGGACGGCCGCGGGCCGCGCGGGGCTGACCGAGGAACTGGAACGGCTGCGCTACGAGTGGACCGCCGAAGCCGAGGCGCCCAAGCCGTCGGGCCGGCTGGAGTTCCGCGGCGAGGACGACGACGAGATGTTCGTCGAGGCGTTCCGCCGGGTGGCCGTCGGCACGCTCGACCACCACACCCGCGAAGCCCTGGTCACCATGGACCCGGACGCGCAGGCGCGCCAGGACGTCGCCGGCTACCGCTCCATGCCCGGCGACCGCTCCTGGTGGCGCCTGGCCTACACCGCGGACGGCGAGCTGGCCGGGGTCGCGCTGCCGTCGGCGAACGGCGGCGGCCCGGTGGTCGGCTACCTCGGGGTGGTGCCCGAGCACCGCGGCCGGGGCTACGTGAACGACCTGCTCGGCGAGATCACCCGCAACCACGCGGAACGCGGCGTGCAGCGGATCGTCGCCGACACGGACGCGGGCAATGTCCCGATGGCCCGCGCCTTCGAACGCGCCGGCTACCGCAATTTCGCCATCCGCCTGGTCCTGTCCCCACCCCCGTCCCCTACCTGATCGGCCGCTCGGCGCCGGACAAGGCGGGTACGCGCCCAGCCGGACCCCGCGCCGGAGTCCGGGCCCCCGCAGTCCGCCGCCCGTACGGAACGCGCCGTACCGATAAGGTGTCGGCATGACCGACACGCCCCACCGTCGCGGTGCCGACCGGACCGAGGCCATCATGCGGGCCACGCTGGAGCTCGGCCAGGAGATCGGCTACGCCAAGCTGAGCATGGAGGCGGTCGCCGCCCGAGCGGGCGCCAGCAAGCAGACCATCTACCGCCGATGGCCGTCCAAGGCAGCCCTGTTGTTCGACTCGCTGTTGTCGGTGAACGGGCCTGCCCTGGACTACCCCGACAGCGGCGACATCGTGGCCGACCTGCGCGCCCAGATCCACTCGGCCGTTGATCTGCTGGCCGGGCCACCCGTCGGCCC
>NZ_JBSFGJ010000842.1:0-1708 GCF_053596515.1 Nonomuraea sp. NPDC001684 | reverse complement strand
GGACCGACGTCTACTCCACCACCTCCGGCAACGGCGCGACCGACGACCTGGCGGTCAGCGGCAGCGGCCGGTACGTGCGCATGTACGGCACCGCCCGCGGCACGACGTACGGCTACTCGCTCTACGAGCTGGAGGTCTACGGCAGCGGCGGCGGCGGGACCGACACCACCCCGCCCTCGGTCCCGGGCAACCTGCGCGCGACCGGCACCACCTCCACCAGCGTCTCCCTGGCCTGGGACGCCGCCACCGACGACGTGGGCGTCACCGGCTACCTGGTCTACCGGGGCTCGACCCTGGTGACCACCGTGGCGGGCACCACGTACACCGACGCCGGCCTGACCCCCGCCACCGCCTACAGCTACACGGTCAAGGCGCGCGACGCGGCGGGCAACCAGTCGGCGGCCACCGGCGCCGTCACCGCGACCACCCAGCCCGGCAGCGGGGGCGGCCCCGCGGTGCCCTTCGGCAGCCACACCATCCCGTACGCGGCGGGCATGCTGCGTCCCTCCGGCGACCAGGCCACGCTGGACGCGCGGGTGGTCGACTACTACAAGCGGTGGAAGGCCGCCTTCGTCCGGCAGAACTGCGGGAACGGCTGGTACGAGGTCATCTCCCCGGACGCCGACCACCCGTACGTGGCCGAGGCCCAGGGCTACGGCATGGTGATCGTCGCGACCATGGCCGGGGCCGACCCCGACGCCAAGAAGATCTTCAACGGCATGGTCAAGTGGATGCTCGCCCACCCGTCCTCCATCAACCCCGACCTGCTGGCCGCCGAGCAGGACACCGCCTGCAAGAGCGTCGACGGCAGCGACGGCGCCACCGACGGCGACATGGACGTCGCCTACGGCCTGCTCCTGGCCCACCGGCAGTGGGGCAGCGCGGGCACGTACAACTACCTCGACCTGGCGATCAAGCACATCAACGCCATCAAGAAGGACGAGATCAACCCGTCCACGAACCTGCTCAAGCTGGGCGACTGGAGCAGCTCGGGCGACCAGTACTACTACATCACCCGCACCTCCGACTGGATGGTCGACCACTTCAGGGCCTTCAGGAAGGCGACCGGCAACAGCGCCTGGGACACGATCAGGACCGCCCACCAGAACCTGATCACCACTCTCCAGAACAACTACGCCTCGGCCACCGGCCTGCTGCCGGACTTCGTGGTCAACACCAACACCACCGCCAAGCCGGCCCCCGGCCAGGTGCTGGAGGACCCGAACGACGGCCAGTACTGGTGGAACGCCTGCCGCACCCCGTGGCGCATCGCCGACGACGCCGTGACCAGCGGCGACGCCAAGTCGCTCGCCTCGGCCAGGAAGCTCAACTCCTGGATCAAGAGCAAGACCGGCGGCGACCCCGGCAAGATCGCCATCGGCTACAAGCTCAACGGCACGCAGATCTCCAGCGGCAGCGAGGCCGCCTTCTTCGCCCCGTTCGCGGTGGCGGCGATGACGGACTCCGGCAGCCAGTCCTGGCTCGACGCGCTCTGGAACAAGATGCTCGGCACCCCGATCGACGCGAGCAGCTACTACTCGGCCAGCATCCAGCTCCAGGTCATGATCACGGTGACCGGCAACCACTGGGTGCCCTGACCGGCGGCGGAACCCGAGCCGTGCGGGCGGCCGCCGCGCGCCGGGGCCGCCCCCCCCCCCGCCGCGACCCCCCCCGCACGGCCCGGCGGGGCCGCCCGCGCGCACGCCGA
>NZ_JBSFGJ010000841.1:0-1710 GCF_053596515.1 Nonomuraea sp. NPDC001684 | reverse complement strand
CCGGCGTGGACCTGCGGGTGACCGCCGACGTGGACGGGTTCTCCCACGTCCTGGTGGTCAAGACGCGGGCCGCCGCCAGAGCCCTGCCCGACCTGGACTTCCCGCTGTCGGTCAGCGGCCTGTCGCTGACCGCCGACAAGGCGGGCAACCTGGAGGCGGTCGACCGCACCGGCGGCACGATCTTCATCGCGCCCACCCCCACGATGTGGGACTCGACCGGCGCCGGCGAGACCGCGGTCAAGGAGGGCCGCGCGCCCGAGGCCCGCCAGGCCACCATGGGCGTCTCGCTCGACGGCAGGAAGCTGCGGCTGCGGCCGGACCGCGCGATGATGAGCGACCCGAAGACCCGGTACCCGGTGTTCCTGGACCCGTACTTCTCGGCCGCCCGCGGCGCCTGGACCGCCGTGTGGAGCAACTGGCCCAGCTCCAACTACCTCAACTCCAGCGACGTCGCCCGCGTCGGGCACGTCAACTCGCAGACCAACCGCTCGTTCTTCCAGATGAACACCGGCTCCACGATCCACGGCAAGCAGATCATCAAGGGCACGCTGCGCACGTACGAGACCTGGTCGTACTCGTGCAGCGCCCGCGCGGTCGAGGCGTGGTCCACCAACACGATCAGCAAGAGCACCACCTGGAGCAACCAGCCCAAGTGGGTCAAGAAGCTGTCCACGGTGAACGTGGCCAAGGGCTGGGGCTCGGCCTGCCTGCCCGGCGGCGTCGAGTTCGACGTCACCTCCCAGGTCGCCGACGCCGCCGCCAACAAGTGGGCCAACATCACCGTCGGCCTCCGCGCCACCAGCGAGACCGACCAGTACGCCTGGAAGAAGTTCCGCAACAACCCGAGCCTGGTCATCGAGTACAACTCGCTGCCCGCCGACCCGGTGGCGGCCGACGCCTGGTCCGACCCGGGCGGCCCGTGCGTCTCCGGCGACGACCGTCCGGTCATCAGCACGCCGACGCCGAAGCTCTGGGCCCGGCTCAAGGACGCCGACAACTCCGTCAGGGGCCGCTTCGAGTGGTACCGCGCCGACGGGACCAAGGCCGGGGAGTACCTGACCCCCGTGGGCTCGACCGGCACGGCCTTCTCCGCCCTCGTCCCGCAGAGCCTGTACGCCGACGGCGCGCTGGTCCGCTGGCGGGTCCGCGCCGAGGACGGCAAGGCCAACAGCGCCTGGAGCCCCTGGTGCGAGGCCACCGTGGACGCCACCGCGCCCGGCCGGGAGCCCGAGGTGTCCTCCGACCGGTTCGCCGAGAACGGCTGGAGCGACGGCGTCGGCCTGGCGGGCCGGTTCACCTTCGCGCCCAACGGCGTCACCGACGTCGCCGCCTACGTCTACGGCCTGGACACCACCCCCAAGACCGAGGTCCCGCCCGCCCAGGACGGCACGGCCGCGATCACCCTCACCCCGCGCCACGACGGCCCCAACGTCCTGTCGGTGCGCAGCAAGGACCGCGCCGGGCAGCTCGGCCCGATCCGCACGTACGTCTTCAACGTCAACGCCGGACGGGGACCGGCCGGCCACTGGCCCATGGACGAGGGCCAGGGCGGCACCGCCGCCGACGCCGCCGGCGCCCACCCCGCCACCCTGTACGGCGCCACCTGGACCTCGGGCCGGAACGGATGGGAGGGCGGTCTCGCGATGACGATCCCGTGCTCCCACGACCCCTGTCCCGTGGCCTTCGCCCGCTTCCCGTCCAGACCGAGCG
>NZ_JBSFGJ010000840.1:0-1710 GCF_053596515.1 Nonomuraea sp. NPDC001684 | reverse complement strand
CTGGCCGGTGATCAGCCTCGGGTCCTCCCGCCGCCGCACCGGCTCGCCGAACATCCTGGTCGTCACGGTCCCTCCCGTCGCGGCCCGCCGGCCCGCGCGCCGCTCACGACTCCTCCGCCAGCAGCTCGGCGGCGCGGTGGACGGCCTTGACGATGTTCTGGTAGCCGGTGCACCGGCACAGGTTGCCGGACACGCCTTCGAGCACCTCCTCGTGGGTGGGCGCCGGGTTCTCGGCCAGCAGGGCGGTCACCGTGCACAGGAAGCCCGGGGTGCAGAAGCCGCACTGCAGGCCGTGGCACTCGGCGAAGGCCCGCTGCACCGGTGAGAGCCCGTCCGGGCCGGCCAGGCCCTCGACGGTGGTGATCTCGTGCCCGTCCACGGTGACCGCGAAGGTCAGGCACGACCGGACCGGCTCGCCGTCGAGCAGCACCGTGCAGCAGCCGCAGACGCCGTGCTCGCAGCCGACGTGCGTGCCGGTCAGGCCGAGGTCGTGGCGCAGGCAGTCGGACAGCAGGCGGCGTCCGGGGACGCTGACCCGCCTCGCCGTGCCGTTCACGGTCAGCGTGATCTCATGTTCCACCGGTCGCCGTCCCCTCCCGTGCCGCCTCGCGCAGGGCCCGTTCGGCCAGCACGCCCACCAGGTGCCGCCGGTAGGCGGCGGTGGCGTGGATGTCCCCTTCGGGGTCGGTCCCGTCCCGCACGGTCCGCGCGACGGCCGGCCAGTCGACGCTCGCGGCCGGCCGGTGGCCGCACGCGCCGGTCACGTCCATCAGGACGGGGACCGGGCCCACGCCGACGCAGGCGACCCTGGCCGCGGCGACGCGCAGGTCGTCGTCGAGCGTGACCACGGCGCAGACGCCGGCCAGGGCGTAGTCGCCGTGCCGCCGGGACACCTCCGCGAACGCCGTCCCGGCGCGCCCGCCGAGCGCCGGGAAGTAGGCCGACACGGCCAGCTCGTCCGGCCGGACGCCGGACTCCATGGGCCCGACGAAGAACTCCCGCGCCGGCACGTCCCGCTCGGCGACGCCCGCGGGGGTCCAGCGGGCCAGCCGCACCGAGCCGCCCAGGACGGCCAGCACCGCGGGCAGCTCGGCGGCGGGATCGGCGTGCACCAGGCTCCCGACGACCGTGCCCCGGTTGCGGATCACGGGGTGGGCGACCAGCCGCAGCGCCTTCGTCAGCAGCGGGTGCGCGCCGGACCGGGCCACCCGCGAGTGCCGGGCCAGCGCGCCCACCCGCACCCCGTCGCCGCCCGCCTCCACCGTGTCCAGGGCGGTCAGGCGGTTGATGTCGACGATGTGCTCGGGCGCGGCCAGCCGCATGTTCAGCATGGGGATCAGGCTCTGGCCGCCGGCCAGCACCTTCCCGTGCACCTCGGCGAGCGTCCGCAGCGCCGCCTCCAGGTCGCGGGGGGCGTGGTGGGTGAACGGCGGCGGCTTCACCCGGCCTCGCCCGGAGCCGGGTGCGGGGCCGGTCCCGGTGAGCGCCCGGCTATGACGCGCAGCAGGTGGTAGCCGCCCACCACCACGACGGTGCCGAGCGCGATGCCCTCCAGGGAGAAGTCTCCGCCGATCATGTGCGTCACCGGTCCGATCGCCAGGATGATGCCCGCGCCGATCGGGACCATGTTCACCGGGTCGGCGAAATCCACCCGGTTCTCGATCCAGATCTTGGCGCCGAGTAGTCCGATCATGCCGTACAGGATGACGG
>NZ_JBSFGJ010000839.1:0-1729 GCF_053596515.1 Nonomuraea sp. NPDC001684 | reverse complement strand
CATCCCGGCCCCTCTCCCGATGTCTCGACCCGTCAAGACTGGTGACTCAGCGTAGCCCTCAGGTAGCTCTTCGCCTAGAGATGACTATGAAGCAGTGAGAGCTGTTTGGAAACGTGCTCATCAAGCCTACGGTTAAGGATCGTCCTCCGAGGGACTGTTTCTTACAACCCATGAGGGAATAGCCACTCCCTGTGATCAGCAGAGTGGCGTTGCGTGTGCTGTTGACTTGAGCCATGTTTGGCCCACCAGCAACGATTCCCAAGGAGGACGAGAAGGTGACGGACGACAAGATCGGACATCTGCAGCGCCTCGTATCCGAGCTCGGCGCTCGCGGTCTGCTCGCACGAGTGGTGCAGACCCAGAGCGGCCGGCAGTTCGTACGCGTCATCAACCCGAAGGCGACGAGCCTGTCCGAGAACGTCACCTGCCGGCCGGCGAACGCCTCGGACCTTCCCGACTGGTGGTACTGCTGGTCCTGGGGCGAACCCATGCACACGGCCGACGACCCGGCCGGTGCCGCGACCAAGGTCGCACGCGTGCTCGCCGCGGTGGGAGAGTGACCACGCGGTGATCCGGGTGGAGCGCAGCCACCACGGGTCACCGCCCCCACGGCGGCCCCGCGGGGCCGGCGGGACGATCGGTGCGGAGGGCGTCCGGGTTGCCGGGCCCCTGATCGTCCCGCCGGTTCCGGCCCCTTCGCGCGGGCGTACGCCCGTGCGCGCAGATCAGCCCGGCGGGTGCGCCCGCCGGGTGCCGGGGGGATCACCTCCCCCCTTGGAACCGGCACGGGCCATGCTTCCGGGTGTGTGGCCCGTCCGAGCCGACCGTCATCGGAGCGTCCGGTCTCTCCCTCCGCGGCCCAGAGGCCGGGCGACCCCGTCTTCCCCGGCGTGATGTGACGGCGGCCGGTTCGGTCAGCGGTATTTTTAGATCCAATTGGACTGATTTGCCGCTGACCGAACCGCTTCCTGAGGGGGAATCCACCCAGTGTTCCTGTTGGTGACACCAGGGCCATCGCCTACGCCCACGCCGGCAGATTCGTCGCTCGTGCAGGACTTGGACAAAGTGAGCTCGCAGATGGCGCAAGCCTGTCAAGGTGACACGGTGTTCTGTGGTCCCCTGGTCGACTGGCTCGACAACGCCTCCTGGGCGCCGTTGCTGGCCAGCTTCATCACCATCGTCCTGATCCTGGTGCTCGGGTTCGTCGTGCGGAACATCTCGCACCGGGTGATCACCAAGGTGGTGAACCGGGCGGCCACCGGCGGCTCGCTCGCCAACAGGTTCCGCCGCAACGCGGCCACCGACGGCATCGACGCGCTGCTGCACGAGCGCCGCAAGCAGCGGGCCGAGACCATGGGGTCGGTGCTCAAGCACATCGCCTCCATCGTCGTCCTCGGCACCGCCATCCTGACCGTGCTCGACCGGCTGACGATCCCCATCGCCCCCCTGCTGACCAGCGTCGGCATCCTGGGCGTCGCGATCGGCTTCGGCGCGCAGGAGCTGGTGAAGGACTTCATCGCCGGCATGTTCATGCTGCTGGAGGACCAGTACGGCGTGGGCGACGTGATCGACGCGGGCGCCGCCGTCGGCACCGTCGAGGCGGTCACCCTGCGGGTCACCCGGCTGCGCGACGCCGACGGCCGCGTCTGGTACGTGCGCAACGGCACGATCACCCGCGTCGGCAACGAGTCGCAGGGCTGGTCGCGGGCCTACTTCGACGTCCCGGTGG
>NZ_JBSFGJ010000838.1:0-1729 GCF_053596515.1 Nonomuraea sp. NPDC001684 | reverse complement strand
GGCTCGACGCGCCGGAGTCCGTGCACCTGGCGCTGTCCCGGACACCGCTGCCCTGTCTGCTGCTGGTGGAGGCGATCCTGGTGTCGGCCCGCAGCGGCCGGCCGCTGCCTGACCTGGTGGCCTCCGGCGCCGACCTGCCCGGGCTGATCGACCGGCTCGAACGCGTCGCGCTCGTACGGCGGGGCGAGGGCGGCGCGCTGCACCTGGCCGCCGGGTTGCCCGCGGTGCTGCCGACGCCCCTGGGGCTGGGCCCCGACCTGTCCGGGCTGCTCGCGCACGTCACCGTGGCCGAGCTGACCGACGTGCACCGGCGGCTGGGCGGCACGGGCACGCCGCGCAGAGCGGCGCTGATCGAGTCGATCACCACGGCCCTCCGCGATCCCGGCAGGCTGGCCCGGCTGGTCGCCCGCGCCCCGGCGGGCACCCGCGAGCTGCTCGACGACTTCCTCGAACGCGGGCCCGCGCGGGTGCTCGACGAGTTCCCGCCCCGCGGCCAGCACCAGCCGCGGCGGCCGGCGACCCCGGCGCGGTGGGCCCGCGATCACGGTCTCGTCTGGAGCGTCGACTGGGAGCGCACCTACGTCATGCCCATGGAGGTCGCGCTCGCGCTGCGCGGGCCTGACCACCGGATCGACCTGCCGGTCGAGCAGCCGGCGGTCCGTACCCGGCCGGTCGCCGCCGACCTGGTCGCGCACGAGGCGTCCGTGGCCGCCCTCCGCCTCCTGGACCGGGCCGCGGCCCTGCTGCAGGACGCGGCGGCGCAGCCGTTGCCCGAGCTGAAGGGCGGCGGCGTCGGCGTCAAGGAGGTGCGCCGCCTGGCCGGCCGGCTGGGCTGCGCCGAGGACGAGGTCCGTCTGCTGCTCGACCTCGTGCACGCCGCCGGGCTGCTGGCCGCCAACCCGCTCACGCAGGTGCGCACCCGGCGCGCGACCGAGACCCGGCCTGCCGGGGTCTCGCCGACCAGGGCTTACGACGCGTGGTTGCGCCTGTCGCCGGCCGACCGCTACGCCGCGCTGGCCGAGGCGTGGTGGCGGCTGCCGATCAGCCCGACCCGCCGGTACGACGGCAAACCCCGCACCCCGCTCGCCCCGGCCGGGACCGGGACACCGTCCAGCGTCATCCGGGAGGTGGTGTTCGGGCTGCTGCCGGGCGCGACGGCGCCGGGAGAGGCGGCGGCCGTGCCGGACGCGGAGGAGGTGGCGGCGGCCGCGAGCTGGCATCTTCCGTTGTTGCAGCGGGCGAGCTGCCGTGAGGTCGTGCTCGCGGTGCTGGCCGAGTCGAGGCTGCTGGGCCTGCTCGGCGCGGACGCCCTCAGCCCGCCCGGCCTGGCCCTTCGGACGCCGTCCGGGCCGCGGGTGGGGGAGGCCGCCGCCGGGCTGCTGGCCGGCGCCCGGCGGCAGGCGTTGTTCGGGACCGACCTGACCGCCGTGGTCACCGGCCCGCCCGCCGCCGCTCTGACGGAGGTCCTCGACCGGGCCGCCGACCGCGAGCCCGGCGGTTCGTGGCGGTTCGGCGCGTCCTCGGTGCGCCGCGCCCTGGACGCCGGTCACACCGCCGCCGAACTCGTCTCGGCTCTGGAGGAGGTGGCCGTCGGCCCGCTGCCGCAGCCCCTGACGTACCTGATCCACGACGTCGCCCGGCGGCACGGGGAGATCGAGGTGGTCCCGGTGGGCTGCTGCGTGGTGGGCGACGACGAGGCCCTGCTGGCCGAGCTGGCCGCGCATCGCAG
>NZ_JBSFGJ010000837.1:0-1730 GCF_053596515.1 Nonomuraea sp. NPDC001684 | reverse complement strand
GTCGCGCGGCGCACGGACGACGGCTTCGACGTGCGGCTGGACGCCGTGCCCGGCCTGCGCCCGCCCGCGGCCCCGGCGAAGAGCGCGACCGGCGACGGCAGCCCGACCGGCGACGACTACGACGAGGACGACGACCCGTTCTTCTTCTCCGACATGGAGCCCGAGGGCGACGACGACTCGGAGTCGGCCGACGAGTCCGACTGGGACGTGCCCGCGCAGGACGAGCTGCCGCTGACCGCCGCCGACTCCTCCGCCGGTTCGTCCGCCGAGTGCCCGAGCAGCCTCAGGTGCGAGTGGATGCCGGCCGCGTACGAGAGGTACGGCAGGAAGAAGGACCGCGGCTACGGCAACCACGACCGGGTCGAGGGCCGCCGCCAGATCGACTACATCGTCATCCACGACACCGAGGGCGGCTACCAGGGCATCCCGTCGATGATCGGCAACCCGAAGTACGTGAGCTGGCACTACACGATCCGCTCCCGGGACGGGCACGTCGCCCAGCACGTCCCGACGAAGGACATCGCCTGGCACGCCGGCAACTGGGACTTCAACGCCCGCTCGATCGGCATCGAGCACGAGGGCTACCTGGCCAGGGGCTCCTGGTACACCGAGGCGATGTACCGGTCGTCGGCCCGGCTGGTGCGCTACCTCGCCGGCCGGTACGGCATCCCGCTCGACCGCGCCCACATCCTCGGCCACGACAACGTGCCGGGCGCCACGGCGCAGGCGGTCGCCGGCATGCACGAGGACCCCGGCCCCTACTGGGACTGGGCCCACTACTTCGAGCTGATGAACCACCCGTTCAAGGGCGACGGGACGGGCTCGTCGGTGATCATCCGGCCGTCCTACGACGACAACCGGCCGTACTACACCGGCTGCGCCAGCACCAAGCCCGGCCGCCGGTGCCCGGAGCACGGCGCGGCCAGCGTGTGGCTGCACACCCGGCCGAGCGAGAGCGCCCCGCTGGTCAACGACGCCGGCAAGCACCCCGGGAAGCCGAGCACGTACAGCGTGTACGACCACAGCGCCCGCGCCTCGACCGGGCAGCGGTTCGCGGTGGCCGGACGGCAGGGCGACTGGACGGCGATCTGGTACCTGGGGCAGCGGGCCTGGTTTCTCAACCCGTCCTCCGCCCCGACGGCCGTGCCGGCGAAGGGCCCGCTGGTCACGCCGCTGGCCGCGGGCACCAAGGTGTACGGCCGCGCCTACCCGGAGCGGTCGGCGTACCACGGCGGCGGGGTGCAGCCGCTGACGCCGTTGCAGTACCGGATCGGGCCGGGGCAGTCGTACTCGCTGGGCGGCACGGTCACCGGCTCCTTCTACTCGGCCGGCGCCTTCAACCCGGCCAGGCACGTGCGGGTCGCGGGGTCCGTCCGGTACCACCAGATCCAGCTCGGGCATCGTGTCATGTTCGTCCAGGCCAAGGATGTGCGCGTCATCCGCTGAATTTCGCCCCACGGGGCTCGGGCTGCGCACGGGCACTCCGCGAAGACGATATGGTTTTCCCGTGGCCCCGCGAGTTCGCGGGGGATTCACGCGGAAGTGGCTCAGTGGTAGAGCATCACCTTGCCAAGGTGAGGGTCGCGGGTTCGAATCCCGTCTTCCGCTCGGAGTCAAACTCCTGGTGGAGTGGCCGAGAGGCGAGGCAGCGGCCTGCAAAGCCGTCTACACGGGTTCAAATCCCGTCTCCACCTCGGTGGTACAACGGACTCTCCTGGGTCCGGTAAAGT
>NZ_JBSFGJ010000836.1:0-1738 GCF_053596515.1 Nonomuraea sp. NPDC001684 | reverse complement strand
GAGATCGGGTCCAGCCGCCCGGTGTTGGCCGCCAGCAGCGCCCCGGCGGTCCCGGTGACGAACGCCGCCAGCGCGAACGCCCACACCTTGTACCTGGTCAGGGCCACGCCGACGGCCAGCGCGCCGGCCTCGCCGCCCCTGATCGCCGCCCACGCCCGGCCCGGCCGCCCGCGCTGGTGCAGCACGACCAGGACGAGCGCGAGCACCGCGCACAGGACGGCGAACCGGAAGAACCCGGCGTCGGAGGAGGCCATCGAGGGCCGCGGCATGGCCTGCTGCGTCCCGCTGCCCGCCACCCGGCCGAGGAACCCGGGCCCGCCGTCGGGGAACCCGGTCGCCGAGAACGCCACCTGGAACGCCCCGCCGGCCATGAGCGTCACCAGGGCCAGGTCCACGCCGGACAGGCGCAGCGCGGGCAGCCCGTACACGATGCCGACCAGGCAGGTGATCGCCCCGGCCGCCAGCACGACCAGCGGGAACGGCCATCCGGTGGCGAACGCCAGCCGCAGCGCCACCCAGCCGCCGACGCCGAGCAGCGCCACCTGGCCGAGCGAGACCAGCCCGAGCCGGGCGTACAGCAGGGCGATGCCCGCGGCGGGGATGACGAAGATGACCGCGGAGGTGAGCACCCGCACCCAGTAGCCGTCCACGACCAGGGGCACGAGCACCGCCAGCGCCGCGGCCCCGGCGGCCAGCCCGAGCACCACGCGCAGCACCGAACGGGCGTCGCCGGGCGGCAGCGGCCGGGTCCGCGACGGCGGCGCGGGCTCGGCCGGGCGCACCTCGACCGTGCCGCCGCGCCTGGCCCGCGCCCCTGTGCGCTGCAGCCACAGGATCGCCGCGACGGCCACCGCGAACGGCGCGACCGACCGGTACGGCGCGGTCTGCTCCCACGCCCCGCCCAGAGCCTCGGCCAGCCCGATCGCCAGCCCGGCCGCCAGCGTGACCGGCAGCGACCTGAAGCGGCCGACCACGCCCGCCGCCAGCGAGGCGATCACCAGGAAGGTCAGGGTGCCGGCCTCCAGCCGGGTCAGCGAGCCGAGCACCAGCCCGGTCAGCCCGGCCACCGCGCCGCCCGCGGCCCAGGTGACGGTCTCGACCCGCCGGATGGGCACGCCGAGCAGCGCGCTGATCTCGCGGTCGTCGGCCAGCGCGCGCATGGCGGTGCCGAAGCCGGTCCGGCGCAGCAGCACGGCGGTCCCGGCGGTCAGCGCCACGGCCAGGGCCAGCGCGAGCGCCTGGGTGAGCGTGACCCGCGCGCCGCCCACGTCGAACCCGGCCGTGTCGGTCGGCAGGGTGAGCGTGCGCGGGTCGTCGCTCCACGTCCAGTAGCACAGGCCGAGCAGCACGAGCGCGAGACCGAGCGTGCACACCGCCTTGACCAGCGGGTCGCGGGCGGCGACGAGCGGGCTGACCAGGCCGCCGTACAGGCCGGACAGCAGCGCCGACAGCAGCGGCGCGGCCGCCAGCGCGGGCACGACCGGCCAGCCGTCCTGCAGGAGCTGCCAGGACAGCAGCGCGCCGATCGCGCCGAGCGCGCCGTAGGCCAGGTTGAGCACGCCCGTGGCGCGGTAGAGCACGACGATGCCCACGCCCGACAGCGCGTAGACGGCGCCGAGGGCGAGCCCGCTGATGACGAACGGCAGCATCAGCCACGTCGTTCGTCGAGGGGCCCGACCTGCCGCCCGACCTGCACCTGACCGGCCGTCAGGCGGCCGAGCACGCGGCCAAGGCCAAC
>NZ_JBSFGJ010000835.1:0-1740 GCF_053596515.1 Nonomuraea sp. NPDC001684 | reverse complement strand
GATGAGCACCGTCCGGCTGGTCGAGCGGCCGGAGGCGGGCAAACGGCTCCAGCACGCCATCGACGAGCTGGACGAGACCATCCGGCAGATCCGCTCGTCCATCTTCGCCCTCCAGGCCCCGCGCGAGGACGCCGCGCCGAGCCTGCGCACGAAGATCGTCGACCTGGTGGAGGGGGCGGGCGCGCACCTGGGGTTCATGCCCGGCCTGCGCATGGAGGGCCAGATCGACACCCTGGTGCCCGACCAGGTGGCCGGGCACCTGCTCGCCGTCCTGCGCGAGGCGCTGTCCAACGTGGTGCGCCACTCCCACGCCACCCGGGCCGAGGTCTCCATCGAGGTCGCCGGCGGCCGGCTCACCCTCCTCGTCGGCGACAACGGCGTCGGCGTGGGCGACGGCGGGCGGCGCAGCGGCCTGCGCAACATCGAGGAACGGGCCGCCGACCTCGGCGGGGCCGCCGAGCTGGAGACGCCGGAGGAGGGCGGCACCCGCCTGCGCTGGCACGTCCCGCTGTGACGGCCGCCCCCCGCGCGTCCTAGGTCCCGGGAGGTCGGGACCTTCGTCCATACCCCGCGTCATGCCCGCTGAGCTGTGATGGGACGGCAAAGCCAGGTGATCGCGGCCATCCAGGCCGCCCCGCCTCCGCATGAACCACGTGAGGAAGACATGACGAACCCACCGGCCACCACCCCCGGCCGCAGCCCGGCGTTGATGCTCACCCTGGCGACCCTGGGCTTCGCGGTGAACTTCTGGGCCTGGGCCCTGCTCAGTCCGCTCGGGCCGCGTTTCAAGGAGCTGCTCGGGCTGTCGGCCGGGCAGCAGGCGCTGCTGGTGGCCGTCCCGGTGATCGTGGGGTCGCTGGGCCGCATCCCGGTCGGCGCGCTCACCGACAGGTTCGGCGGGCGGGTGATGTTCCCGCTGGTCTCGGCGGCCACCATCGTCCCCGTCCTGTTCATCGGCCTGTTCGGGCAGACGTCGATGGTCTCGCTGCTGATCGGCGGGTTCTTCCTCGGCGTCGGCGGCACCGTGTTCGCCGTCGGGGTGCCGTTCGTCAACGCCTGGTTCCCGCCGAACCGGCGCGGCCTGGCGGTCGGGATCTTCGGCGCGGGGATGGGCGGCACCGCGATCAGCGCGCTGACCACCGTCCCGCTGGTCAGCGCCGGCGGCGCCGCCGTGCCGTTCCTCATCACCGCCGTCGTGCTGGCCGCGTACGCGGTCGTGGCGTGGCTGGTGCTGCGCGACGCGCCCGGCCGTGCCGTCGTCACCCAGCCGCTGGGTGCGCGCATGGCCGCCGCGCTCAGGCTGCCGATCACCTGGCAGGCGTGCGTGTTGTACGCGGTCGCCTTCGGCGGTTACGTCGCCTTCTCGGTCTACCTGCCCGCCTACCTGCAGACCGGCTACGGGCTGGAGCAGGCCGACGCCGCCAACCGGATGGCCGGGTTCGTCGTGCTGGCCGTGCTGGCCCGGCCGATCGGCGGCTGGCTGTCGGACCGCGTCGGCCCGGTGCCCGTGCTGACCGGCGTGTTCGTCGTCACCGCCGGCACGGCGGCCGTGCAGGCGCTCACCCCCGGCCTCATGCCGGTCGGCACGATCGCGTTCCTGACCATGGCCGCCGCGCTCGGCGCCGGCAGCGGCGCCACCTTCGCGCTGGTCGCGCAGGTCGCCCCGGCCGACAAGGTCGGCACGGTCACCGGCCTGGTCGGCGCCGCCGGCGGGCTCGGCGGGTTCGTCCCGCCGCTGGT
>NZ_JBSFGJ010000834.1:0-1757 GCF_053596515.1 Nonomuraea sp. NPDC001684 | reverse complement strand
GCAGGTCCGGGGTGCTCGGCGTGGTCAGCATCGACACCACCCTCTACGGCCCGGCCTCCACGCTCTACTGCATCGAGCAGGCGGCCAGGCGGGCCGGCTACAACGTCAGCATCGCCAGCCTGCCCTCGCTCAGCCGCAGGTCGATGGAGGAGGGCGTGCAGCGGCTGCGCGCCCAGGCGGTCGACGGCGTGATCATCGTGGCGCCGCACGAGTCGGCCGCCGACGGCCTGCGCCACCTGCCGCCGGAGATGCCGGTGGTGGCCGTCGACGCCGGCGACGACATCCCGGTGCCGGTGGCCAAGGTCGACCAGCAGGCGGGCGCCAGGCGGGTCACCCGTCACCTGCTCAGCCTCGGCCACGAGACGGTCTGGCACGTCGCCGGCCCGGCCGACTGGCTCGACGCCAACGGCCGCATCGAGGGCTGGCGCGGCGTGCTGGAGGCCGCCGGCCGGGAGGCGCCCGAGGTGCTGCGCGGCGACTGGAGCGCCCGCTCGGGCTACCAGCTCGGCCGCCGCCTCTGCGAGAACCCCGACGTCACCGCCGTGTTCGTGGCCAACGACCAGATGGCGCTCGGCGTGCTGCGCGCGCTGCGCGAGGCCGGCCGCCGGGTGCCCGAGGACGTCAGCGTGGCCGGGTTCGACGACATCCCCGAGTCGGCCTACTTCTGGCCGCCGCTGACCACCGTGCGCCAGGACTTCGGCGAGGTCGGCAGGCACGCCTTCCACCTGCTGCTCGACTTCATGGCCGGGCACGAGCCCGAGGCGCGGCGGCTGGTCGAGCCCGAGCTCGTGGTCAGGGAGAGCACGGGAGCCAGGCCGTCCCGGGCATGACCGGCATGATCGGCGGGCAGGTGTAGGGCCGTCGCGGAGGTGATCGGCTGGATGATGCTGCTCGAACGTTTCGACGCCTGGGACAAGCGGGCCTTCGACCGGGTCGCGCGCTCCGACCTGCCGGTGCTCGACGCCCTGCTGCCGCATCTGTCGTCGGCGGCCGACAACTCGGTCCTGTGGGGGCTGGTGGCGGGCGTCCTGATGATGACGGGCCGGCCGCGCCTGCAGCGGGCGGGCGTCCGCGGGCTGCTGGCGATCTCGCTGGCCAGCCCGCTGACCAGCATGGTCGTCAAGCAGGCGATCCGCAGGCCGCGCCCGCTGACGGACCTCATCCCGGTGATCCGGCGCCGCCGGGTGCCGGCGTCCTCGTCGCTGCCGTCGGGGCACAGCGCGTCCGCGGTCGCCTTCGCGGTGGCGGTCTCCAGGGACGCGCCGCTGCCGGTCGCCACCTCGGTCACGCTGCTCGCCGCCGGCGTGGCCGCCTCCCGCGTGTACGTGGGCGCCCACTACCCGGGCGACGTGCTGGCCGGGGTCGCCGTCGGGGCGGCGGCGGGCTGGAGCGCCCGGGGCTGCGGACGATGGCTGCGCCGCACGCTGGCCGCCTGCGCCGCGCCGCAGGAGGTCAGGCGGGGCCGCTGCTGGCCCGGACGATCAGGGTCGAGCGCAGCAACTGCAGGGAGTTGACCGGCGGGCGGCCCTCGTCCAGGGCGCGCAGCAGGAGCTCGATGGCCTGCCTGGTCATCTCCCTGCTCGGGACGGCGACCGTGGTGAGGGCGGGATGCGTCACCCGTACCTCGTCGATGTCGTCGTGGCCGACCACCGACAGGTCGCCGGGCACCGAGCGGCCGCCGAGCCTGGCCGCCTCCAGCGCGCCCAGCGCGAGGATGTCGTGCGTGCAGAACAGCGCGGTCAGGCCGGGGTCGGCGG
>NZ_JBSFGJ010000833.1:0-1768 GCF_053596515.1 Nonomuraea sp. NPDC001684 | reverse complement strand
CGGCGTGCTCGACCGGCTCTGGCTGACCAACAACGGCCCGCTGGTGCGCGAGTTCGAGGCGCGGCTGGCCGACCTGACCGGCGCCCGGCACGCCGTGGCGACCTGCAACGCCACCACCGGCATCCAGATCGCGGCCAGGGCCGCCGGGCTGCGGCCGGGCGACGAGGTGATCGTCCCCTCCTTCACCTGGGTGGCCACCGCCCACGCGCTGGAGTGGATCGGCATCGTCCCGGTCTTCTGCGACTCCGACGAGATCACCGGCAACGCCGACCCCGACCACGTCGAGCGCCTGATCGGCCCGCGCACCCGGGGCATCCTCGGCGTGCACGTCTTCGGCTACCCGTGCGACGTGGACGCCCTGGAGCGCCTGGCCCGCGCGCACGGGCTCGTCCTGCTGTTCGACGCGGCGCACGCGCTCGGCTGCACCTACCGGGGCAGGCCGATCGGCACGTCCGGGGACGCCGAGATCTTCAGCTTCCACGCCACCAAGTTCGTCAACAGCGTCGAGGGCGGCGCGATCGTCACCGACGACGACGACCTGGCCGCGCGGGTCAGGGAGCTGCGCAACCAGGGCATCGACGCGGCCGGGCAGATCTCCGGGGCCGGCACGGTGGCCCGGATGAGCGAGTTCCACGCGGCCATGGGGCTGACCTCGCTGGAGGCCATCGACACGATCGTCGAGGCCAACCGGCGCAACCAGCGGGTCTACGAGGAACTGCTCGCCGGGCTGCCGGGCGTCGTGGTGCGCGGCCAGGCGCCCGGCGAACGGGCCAACTTCCAGTACCTCGTCATCGAGGTGGACGAGGCCGTCGCCGGCGTCTCGCGGGACGCGGTGCTGGAGGCGCTGCTCGTGGAGAACGTGCACGCGCGCCGCTACTTCTCCCCGATCTGCCACCAGGTCGAGCCGTACCGGTCGGACCCGGGCAGGCACTTCCCGCTGCCCCTGCCCCGCGCCGAGGGCCTGGCCGCCCGCGTCCTGTCCCTGCCGACCGGTCCCACGGTGGACGCCGGGCACATCGCCGGCATCTGCCGCGTCGTCCGGGAGACGGTCCGGGCGGCCGACCGCCGGCTGGTCGCCTGACCCCCATGAGAGGCGGGGCGCCTCCGGGTACGGAGGCGTCCCGTCGTGTGCCGACGTCGCGCTGGAGAGTGATCTGCGTCACCCTGCGTCCGGTCGTGGGCCTTGATCAGCGCTGATGGCGTTGGAGCCGTCCCCGTGGAACGGGCAGCCGCGATTTCCCGATTGATCACCTTCCATGAACGCATCGGCTCGGTCTAAATGGGCGTTGGTCATCATTTCGCCTCCAGGGCCCGTTCAGGCAAGGGGATAGCCGTGTACGTCACGGTCTCGGACGGCGCGTTCGCGTCCTGGCTCAAGCCGGTGGACTGAATGCGGCGTCGACATGTGATCCTCGGGCTGGTCGTGCTGGGGTTCGCCGTCATGGCGGCCGTCCTCCACGGGCGGTGGCAACTCGCCGACCGCCCGCCGCAGCGCTACGCCGAGTGCGAGTCGAACGTCGCGGGCGCGGACTGCGCCCGCGCGTCCGAGGTGTTCGAGGACTGCCGGAAGGGCCGCGTCGACCAGATCGGGCGCTTCAACTGCGGGCGCGTGATCGATCTGCACTCGGCGTGCGGCCGGCGCAAGGGCGCGTCGGACGACCTCACCTGCCGGCTGGTCGCGCACGACTACCTCAGGTGCGCCGTCAGCGGTCACGGGGCGTCCGCCTGCTTTGCGATCGAGCAAGCATTTCTGGGGTGCCTGGACGAC
>NZ_JBSFGJ010000832.1:0-1771 GCF_053596515.1 Nonomuraea sp. NPDC001684 | reverse complement strand
GGTTGGCCAGGCCCTCGATCTCGTGCACGGCGTCGAGCGCCTCCCTCGCCAGCTTGACCACGCGGCGGCCCTGGGCGGTGACCACCACGCCGCGGCCGGAGCGGGCGAAGAGCGTCATGCCGAGCTCTCGCTCAAGATCGCGGATCGCGCGGGACAGCGCAGGCTGCGCGATGTAGAGCGACCTGGCCGCGTCGGTCATGGTGCGGTGCTCCGCAGTCGCGACCACATAGCGGAGCTGCTGGAGATTCATGCCAACGAAGCTAGGACACCGCCCTGCTCCGGGACCGGTAGATAGCGGAGATCACCTCGATTGATTTCGGAGCGTGACCGAGTACCGCTACATCCGTGACGGGTGATAAATCAGTATGCTTTTGCCCCAAATTTGGCAAAGATCCTTTGGGGTCTGCCGCAAAGCCGTGCATTGCAGACAAGCGGGTTAACGGGGAGACACGGTGACAGCAAACGGGCAATATCCACCTCCGCCACAAGGGCCCGGGCAGCCCCTGCGGCCCCCTTCGCGGCCCTGGCCGCCGCCGGGCTACCGGCAGCCGCAGCCGCAGGGCGGTCAGCCCTACCCGCAGGCGCCGCCGACCCCGCCCCAGGGCCCGCCGCCCGGCCATCATCCCTATCCGCCGCAGCACCCCCAGCCGCAGGGCTATCCGCCGCAGCCGCCGCCCCCGCAGGGCCCCCCTCAGGGGCCCCCGCAGCCGCCGCAGGGCTATCCGCCGCAGGGCCATCCGCCGCGCGGCCCGCAGTATCCGCCGCCGCAGTACGGGCAGCAGTACCAGCCGCCGCCGCCCCCGCCGCCGCCCATGCCGCCCATGCCCACGAGGCAGTGGCCGCAGCAGCCGAGGAAGAAGTCCGGCATGGGGGTCGCCGGCGTCCTCGGGGCGGTGTTCGGGTCGCTGGCGGCGCTGTTCGTGCTGATCGTCATCGGGGCGGCGATGCTGAAGTCGTCCTCACACCCGGACACGACCACGCCGGTCGCGCTCCCGTCGTACGAGCCGTCGCACAGCGACGAGCCCTTCCCCAGCCACGAGCCGACGCACGACACCTCGTCGCAGGAGCCCACCCAGGAACAGACCCAGGAACCGACCCAGCAGCCGTCGCAGCAGCCCACCGAGCAGCCGACCCAGGAGACGGTGACGCCGCCCAAGCAGGTCACGCTCAACACCAGCCTGAAGAACAACACCCTCTACCGGGCGGGCAGCCTGCCCCGGGTGAACTGCCGGGCCGGGAACACCAACATCTTCAGCCACAGCCAGCTCAAGGCGCTGATCCTGAAGACCGGCCGGTGCATGGACAAGGCATGGGGGCCGATCCTGCAGCGGCAGGGCATCGCGTTCAGCCCGCCGAACTACGCCGTCGCGGCCGGGCGCGGACGGGGCGCGTGCGGCGACTATCCCTCGGCCGGGAGCATGGTGCCGTACTACTGCCCGCGCAACAACACGATCTACGCCTCCACCTCGGCGATGTCCAGGGGCAACGGCAACGCCCGCGGCTACGGCCAGATCATCTCCTGGCACGGCGGCATCATCAGCATGATGGCCCACGAGTACGGCCACCACGTCCAGAACATCACCGGCGTGATGGACTCCTGGTGGCAGGGCACCGTCAACTCCTCCAGCCAGAGCGGCAAGCTGGCGCTGAGCAGGAAACTGGAGCTCCAGGCCACCTGTCTCGGCGGCATGTGGATGCGCTCGGTCGCCTCGTCCTACCCGGTCCCGTCCTCGCTGCGCTCGCGGCTGTTCTGGTTCTACGCGCAGGTGGG
>NZ_JBSFGJ010000831.1:0-1789 GCF_053596515.1 Nonomuraea sp. NPDC001684 | reverse complement strand
GCTCGGCCGCGTCGAGTGCGTCGTCGGCCAGGTCCTCGCCCGCCCGCACGACCACCGCCGCGGCGCCGCGCCGCGCCGCCTCGCGGATGGAGGCGGTGGCCGCGCCGGTGGAGTGGAACAGCCCGGCCGCGAGCACGATCCGGCCCGCGTACGAGCGGGCGGGCCCCTCGTCGCCGATGATCATCCCGGACACGTGCACGTCCTGGCCCGACGGCGCGAGCAGCAGCCGCAGGACGCCGCCCTCGTCGAAGGCGAGCAGCTCGCGGAGGGTGATCTGCCCCCGTTTGTTCATGACGGGGAGCATACGCAGGTCACGACGCCTGGCAGGCTGGGGGCCATGCGATTCGGCGTACGCCAGTTCGAGCTGGCCCTGATGCACCGCATGCGCGACCTCAACCCGCGACGCGTGGAACAGGCGCTGGCCGACCTGGACGCCTCCCGCGCCGAGCTGCGCGCCGCCCACGCCCACTGGACCCGGCTGGCCCACGCCCCTCGGGCGCCCAAGGGCCGGGCCGCGCTGCGGATGGCGCTCGGCCCGCCCGCGTACGCCGGCGAGGCCCCGTTCGGCAGCCTGACCTGCGACGTGGCCCGGTGGCGGCTGCCGTCCTGGCCGGAGCTGGAGTTCGAGGCGCTGATCGGCCCCGGCGGCGAGGTGTGGAACCTGTGGTTCGTGCGGCCCGGCGGCGACCGGCGGCTGTCGGCCGCCGACCTGACCCCGTGGGGATGCGTCGTGGCCGACGTCGCCGCGAGCTTCCCGGTGAGCTTCCAGGGCGAGGGGGCGGCCCCGCACCACTGGGCGGTCGACTTCGCCTGCCAGGGCACGTCCCGCCGCGCCCTGTTCGTGTACGGCCTCCTCCAGCGCCTGGACTGACGCCCCGGCGCGCCCCCGTGCCACCCGGCCCCCGCCTTCGCGTCGGGTGGCACGTTCCAGAGGCGGCCGGAGGTCAGGCGGTGACGAAGTCGGCGACGACCATCGTGGCGTCGTCCTTGGGCGCCGCGGCGGCCACCTCGTCGTACAGCCGGTCCAGGCAGGCGGCCGGGGACGGGCCGACGGCCAGCAGCTCGGTCAGCCGGTGCTCGCCCAGCGCCTTCAGCACGCCGTCGGTGACGACGGCCACGCGGTCGCCCGGCCGCAGCGGCACGGTGCCGACCTCGGGGTTCAGCGTGGAGGCCAGCCCGATCCCGCGCAGCAGCGGCCCGTCGTCGAAGGAGTGCGACGTGGTGAGCCGGCGCGGCTTGCCGCCCTTGGCGCAATGCCAGATCGCGCCGTTGCCCACGTGGGCGAAGCGCAGGCACGGCGTCTCCCCGGGGACGAGCACCAGCAGGTCCATCGTCGTGACCAGCGCCGGCTTGGACGGCGTGCGCAACGCGGCCCGCCGGACGGCCCGGTGGGCGGCCTGGGTGCACTCGTCCATGTCCTCCTCGCGCCGGGCGGAGTGCTGCGGGCGGGCGGCGACCACGGCGCCCAGGGCCAGCGCGGCCGCCGTGTGCGCGACCTCCGTGCCGCCCTGCCCGTCGGCCAGCGCGATCAGCCGCTCCTGGACGACGTAGGCGTCGGAGGGGTGGCCGTGCGAGCCGTCGTACGTGCCGCCCGCGGTCACCAGCCGGGGCCGCGCCGCCGGCATGCCGGGTGGCCAGTCCCCCCGGCGGCCCCGGACCGCCATCACCGAGAGGCAGCCGAGCAGAATCGAGATCGAGAAAACAGTCATGATCGTCCCTCCCGTCGCGCGCGACGACACCTGCCCAGTACATCCCTCTTGCGCGGGATGCGACTGACGGCCGATCAGCC
>NZ_JBSFGJ010000830.1:0-1801 GCF_053596515.1 Nonomuraea sp. NPDC001684 | reverse complement strand
ATCGGGGCGCTGTCGTTCGTCGAGACGCTGCGCCGGATCATCCCGCTCGACGGGTTCAGCGACCCGCCGACGCTCGACGTCTCCCCGCGCGGCGTGCTGGCGAGGTACGGGATGCCGCTGCCGAACCTGGCGATCGGCGTCTTCAGCCTGGAGAACATCTCCCTGAACGCCTACCTGGACCTGCCGTTCGCGGGCACCCGGCCGCTGGAGATCGGGTTCGCGTTCTGCCGCAGGGACGCGCCGTTCCGGCTCACCGTCTCGCTGTTCGGCGGCGGCGGCTGGTTCGGGATCGTGCTGTCGCCCGACGGGGTCCGCGCGCTGGACGCCGGCCTGGAGTTCGGGGCCGCGGCGTCCGTCGACTTCGGGGTGGCCAGCGGCAGCGTGTCGGTGATGGCCGGGATCTACTTCCACCTCGACGCCGCGACCGGGCAGGCCGTCCTGTTCGGCTACTTCCGCGCCCGCGGCGAGGTGGACGTCCTCGGCCTGGTCTCCGCCTCCATCGAGCTCTACCTGGAGCTGGGGTACGAGGGCGGCGACGCGGTCGGCCGGGCGCGGATCACGATCACCATCGAGATCGGGTTCTTCGAGGAGTCCGTCGAGATCAGCTGCGAGAAGCGGTTCGGCGGCGCCCGGTCACTGACCGCCGCCGCGGCGCTCGCCGAGGGCGCGGTCGTGGACGGCGAGGAGACGGCCGGTTCCGCCGCGACCTTCGCCCAGATGATGGCGCCGTACCGGGATCCGGTCACCGGCGCGCGACGGGACCCGGTCGCCGAGTACTGCGGCGCCTTCGCGGCGGTGGCCTGACATGAGCGAACGGACCGGACAGAGTACGGGGGAGCGCATGGGCACGTTCAAGGTTCTGTGGACGGCGTTGCCGGCCGGGGCGGCCGGGCCGGGCGAGGTGCGGCTGTCGGTCGCCGTCGGGCCCCGGCTGGAGGCGCCGCGCGGCCGGCTCGACGACGTCGCGGAGTTCACCGACTGGCCGGGGACGCTGCGCGAGACGGTCCTGCCGGCCCTGCGAATCGTGTGGGACGGCCACGCGGCCCCGGTCGTCCCGCGCCCTGACCCGAGATCCCCGGCCCCCGACTCCGACCTGTGGGGGAGACTCTTCCCGGCCGCCTCGCCGGTGCGGTCGCGCTCCCTGGCCGCCGCCGGGGCTCTCGGCGCGGCGGTCACGGGCGGCTCGCCGGGCGTGCGGGTGTTGCGGTCGTTCCCCGCGGCGCTGGTCCACGAGCGCATCGCCACGCTGTACGACCAGATCGGCCAGGCCGTGATCAGCGACCGCCTCACGCCTCCGGGAAACGGCGAGGCCGCCCTCGGGGACGGCCGCCCGCGACGTCCCTGGCGTCAGCCGTACACCGGTCTGGTCCGCGAACTCCCAGTGGCCGGCGAGATGAGCAGGTTCAGCGGCGACCCCCAGGCCGCCTACCGGGCCATCGACGGCATGATCGGCGGGAGCCCGAGCTCCGCCGCCGAGCTCGGCCCGGCCACCCTCGACCGGACGAGCGCGGCCTACCGGGGCGACGAGACGAGGTTCGCGCTGGCCGAGGCCGTCAGGTTCTACGACCGGCCCAAGCCCCCCGGCAACGGCGGCGGCCCGGCGGGCGCGGGAGCCGGGCGGCCCCGGCCGGAGCCGCCCGACGTGGAGTTCCACGGCGTCTGCGGCTTCCTGGCCGACTATCCGGAGCTGTGCCGCCGGCTCGGGCTCGTCCTGGACCTCGTCGTCCCCGTGCCCCCGGGGCTCGCCGCCGCCGGACGGCTCCGGGTGGCGTTCGAGGACGTGCCCCCGCCGTTCGACACC
>NZ_JBSFGJ010000829.1:0-1805 GCF_053596515.1 Nonomuraea sp. NPDC001684 | reverse complement strand
AACCCCAAGCGGTACGACCTGGCCAAGGTGGGCCGCTACAAGATCAACAAGAAGCTCGGGGTCGACTCCGAGATCACGCAGGGCACGCTGACCGAAGAGGACATCGTCGCCACCATCGAGTACATCGTCCGCCTGCACGCGGGCGAGGAGTCGATGCCGGGCGCCAACGGTGAGGTGATCGTCGAGGTCGACGACATCGACCACTTCGGCAACCGCCGCCTGCGCAGCGTCGGCGAGCTCATCCAGAACCAGGTCCGCCTGGGCCTGGCCCGCATGGAGCGCGTCGTCCGCGAGCGGATGACCACCCAGGACGTCGAGGCGATCACGCCGCAGACCCTGATCAACATCCGTCCCGTCGTGGCCTCCATCAAGGAGTTCTTCGGCACCTCGCAGCTGTCGCAGTTCATGGACCAGACCAACCCGCTGGCCGGCCTGACGCACAAGCGGCGTCTGTCCGCGCTCGGCCCCGGTGGTCTGTCCCGTGAGCGGGCCGGCTTCGAGGTCCGTGACGTGCACCCGTCCCACTACGGCCGGATGTGCCCGATCGAGACGCCTGAAGGCCCGAACATCGGTCTGATCGGCTCGCTGGCCTCCTACGGCCGCATCAACGCCTTCGGCTTCGTCGAGACGCCCTACCGCAAGGTCGTCGACGGCCGGGTGACCGACCAGATCGACTACCTGACGGCCGACGAGGAAGACCGCTACGTCAAGGCGCAGGCCAACACGACGCTCAACCCCGACGGGTCGTTCGCCGAGTCCCGCGTCCTGGTCCGTACCAAGGGCGGCGAGACCGAGCTCGCCCGTGCCGAGGAAGTCGACTACATCGACGTGTCGCCGCGCCAGATGGTGTCGGTCGCCACCGCGATGATCCCCTTCCTCGAGCACGACGACGCCAACCGCGCGCTCATGGGCTCCAACATGCAGCGCCAGTCGGTGCCGCTGCTCAAGAGCGAGGCGCCGCTGGTCGGCACCGGCATGGAGTACCGTGCCGCGACCGACGCCGGCGACGTCATCAGCGCCGAGAAGGCCGGCGTGGTCGAGGAGGTCTCGGCCGACTACGTCACCGTCATGAACGACGACGGCACGCGTACGACGTACCGGGTCGCCAAGTTCAAGCGCTCCAACCAGGGCACCTCCTTCAACCAGAAGCCCATCGTCGCCGAGGGCGACCGGGTCGAGGTCAACCAGGTCATCGCCGACGGCCCCTGCACCGACAACGGTGAGATGGCGCTCGGCAAGAACCTGCTCGTGGCGTTCATGCCGTGGGAGGGCCACAACTACGAAGACGCCATCATCCTGTCCCAGCGCCTGGTCCAGGACGACGTCCTGTCCTCGATCCACATCGAGGAGCACGAGGTCGACGCCCGCGACACCAAGCTGGGCCCGGAGGAGATCACCCGGGACATCCCCAACGTGTCGGAAGAGGTCCTGGCCGACCTCGACGAGCGCGGCATCATCCGGATCGGCGCCGAGGTCGTGCCCGGCGACATCCTGGTCGGCAAGGTCACCCCGAAGGGCGAGACCGAGCTGACCCCGGAGGAGCGGCTGCTGCGCGCCATCTTCGGTGAGAAGGCCCGCGAGGTCCGCGACACCTCGCTGAAGGTGCCGCACGGCGAGCAGGGCAAGGTCATCGGCGTGCGCGTGTTCAGCCGCGACGAGGGCGACGAGCTCCCGCCGGGCGTCAACGAGCTGGTCCGCGTCTACGTGGCCCAGAAGCGTAAGATCACCGACGGTGACAAGCTGGCCGGCCGTCACGGCAACAAGGGCGTCATCTCCAAGATCCTGCCGGTCGAGGACATGCCGTT
>NZ_JBSFGJ010000828.1:0-1820 GCF_053596515.1 Nonomuraea sp. NPDC001684 | reverse complement strand
GCCTGCCCCCGGAGCGTGGCGGCGAGTTTCCAGGCCAGGTTGGCGGCGTCCTGGAGCGCCAGGTTCAGGGTGGGCCCGTGGCTCACCTGGGCGGCGTCGCCGGCGATGAAGACGCGTCCGGCGCGGTAGCGGTCGGCGAGCCGGGTGTTGCGCCCGCACAGCCGGCGCAGCATGACCGGCGCGCCCTCGGGCGGCGGGCTCAGCGGCAGGCGCACCCCGAGGACGCGTTCGACGCTCTTCTCCATCTCGGCCAGCGTCATCGGCGCGCCCGGCCCCGGGAAGCCGCCCGCCGGATGCTCCTCCCACTCGGCGGTGTTGATCAGCGGCCGCCGCGGGTCGTGGGCCAGGAGGGTGAAGACGCCGCGATCGGTGCGGTGGAAGTGGGCGGGGATCTCGCCGAGCCCCTCGATCAGGACGCGCCCGCCGGGCAGGATCCGGACGTGCTCGCTCGGGCCGATGAGGGCCGAGCGGTCCACGACGTGGTCGTCGCTGACGCCGGGGAAGCCGATGCCCGCCGCCTTCCTGACCATGCTGTGGCCGCCGTCGCAGCCGACCAGGTAGCGGGCGGTGAGGGTGGTCTCGGCGCCGCCGGGGCCGCGGGTCACGACCTCGACCCGGTCGGCGTCCTGGCCGAAGGAGATCACCTCCTGGCCGCGCCGCACCTCCGCGCCCAGTTCGGCCGCGCGCGCGGCGAGCACCCGTTCGAGGTCGCGCTGGTCGCAGGGCAGCAGGTACATCGGGTTGGCCTCGCCGAGCGTGTGCAGCGGCAACGGCATCCCGCCGAAGAAGTGGCCCGGCGCCGGCGCCGGGACGCCCCGGCCGCCGCAGCGTTCGAACAGGCCGCGGTGGTCCAGCAGCCGGACGACCTGCCCGGCCAGGCCGTGGGCCTTGTCCGACAGGTCGGGCTCCGGCCGTCGTTCCAGCACCAGCGGCCGCACGCCGGCCAGGCGCAGCTCACAGGCGAGGAAGAGGCCGGCGGGCCCGGCGCCGACGACGATGACGTCGAACATCATGGACGGTCCTTTGGGTACAGGGCTGTATCTAATTCCGGCCACCGTAGAGCGCCGGGATAAGATACGCAAGTGACTCTCAAGCCCCCTGCCCCCGGCGGCGCGTCCCGCCGTCGCGGCCCCGCGCTGGAGGAGGCGATCCTCGACGCCGCCTGGCAGGTGCTGGTCGAGCACGGCTACCACGGCTTCACCTTCGAGGCCGTCGCCGCCCGCGCCGGCACCAGCCGCCCGGTGCTCTACCGGCGCTGGCCCCGGCGCGACGACCTGCTGCTGGCCACCCTCGCCAAGTTCTGGCGGCTGATCGACGTGCCCGACACCGGCAGCCTGCGCGAGGACGCCGTCGGGTTCCTGCGCAACGCCGGCGACGACCGCGCGGGCATGCTGACGCTGATGAGCGTGCAGCTCGCCGACTACTTCCGGGAGGCCGGCACCAGCCTCACCGAGCTGCGCGACACCCTGCTGCCGCCCGGCCGGGCGACCGCGTTCGAGACGATCGTGGGCCGGGCGGTCGAGCGCGGCGAGCTGCCCGACGTGCCGCGTTCGTCCAGGGTGGTGAACCTGCCGCTGGACCTGCTCCGGCACGACATGCTCGTCACGATGCGCCGGGTGCCGGAGGAGTCGATCGCCGAGATCGTGGACGAGGTGTGGCTGCCCCTGCTGGGCGCGTCCTCCGGCTGACCGGCGGCCACCAGGGGACGGCCTCCCCGTGGCGGCGAGCCGGTCAGCTCCCGTAGTAGTCGCGGATCTCCCAGAACCTGGACGGGTGCCCGTCACAGGTGTACTGGACGGCCTCCAGGTTGTTGGCGGTGC
>NZ_JBSFGJ010000827.1:0-1829 GCF_053596515.1 Nonomuraea sp. NPDC001684 | reverse complement strand
CGACGGCGTGCGCGCGCTCATCATGGACGGCCAGATCCCCGTACGCGTGCGCATGCCCGCGGAGCGCCACCTGGCCGAGACCCTGGGCGTCAGCCGCACCACCGTCACCTCCGCCTACGACCTGCTGCGCGAGCGCGGCTACCTGGACAGCAGGCAGGGCTCGGGAAGCTGGACGACCCTGCCGGACCCGGCCACCACCCGCGAGAACCCCTGGCTGTCCACCGGCGACGACGGCCTGATCCAGCTCCACTGCGCCGCTCCGCCCGCGCCGTCCGCGCTGCGCGAGGCCATGGCCGAGGCCCTGGACGACCTGCCCAGGTACGGCATGGGCAACGGCTACGACCCCATGGGCCTGCCGGTCCTGCGCGAGCGCGTCGCCGCCCGCTACACCGAGCGCGGCCTGGCCACCCGGCCGGACCAGATCGTCGTCACCACCGGCTCCCAGCACGCCATCCAGCTCGTGGCCGGGCTGCTGATCGGCCCCGGCGACCCCGTCATGGTCGAGTCGCCGACCTACCCGCACGCCATCGACGTGGCCCGCCAGCACGGCGCCCGGATCGTGCCCTTCGGCATCTCGCACGAGGGCTGGCAGCCCGACCTGATGGCCGCCACGATGCGGCAGTCGGCCGCCCGCCTGGCCTACCTGATGCCCGACTTCCACAACCCCACCGGCGCCCTCATGGACGACGCCACCCGCGCCGCCGTCGCCGGCGCGGCCCGCCGCAACGACGTCATCCTGCTGGTCGACGAGACCTGGAGCGAGCTGGCCCTGGACGACGTGCCGCGCACCGCGCCGATGGCCGCCTTCGACACCGACAGCCGGGTGATCAGCATCGGGTCGGCGTCCAAGCTGTGGTGGGGCGGCCTGCGCATCGGCTGGATCCGCACCACGGCCGCCCTGGCCCGCCGGCTGGCCCGGCACCGCGCGGTCGTCGACATCTCCAGCCCGGTCATGGAGCAGCTGGTCACCGCCCGCCTGTTCGAGCGGATGGCGCAGACCCGCGCCGAACGCCTGCGCGGCCTGCGCGCCTCGCGGGACGCGCTGACCGCCGCGCTGGCCCGGCACCTGCCGGAGTGGACGTACACGCTGCCGCGCGGCGGCGGCACGCTGTGGGTGCGGCTCAACGGCGACACCTCCACCACGCTCGCCGACGCCGCCGTCTCCCACGGCGTGCGCCTGGCCCCCGGCCCCTGGTTCGGCCTGGAAGGCACCCTGGAGGGTTACCTGCGGCTGCCGTTCACCCTGCCGCCCGAGACGGTGGCCGACGCCGTCGCCCGCATCGCCCGCGCCCGCGTCCAGGGCCCCACCGGCGCCCGCCGCCACCCCGACTCGCTCGTGCCGATGGTGTGAGCGGCTCGCCCGTGCGTGGTGCGGGGGCTACTCGCGCGTGGTGCGGGGGTTAGGAGTGCTCCTCGGCGCCCTTGGCCAGGGGCGCTCGCCAGTTGCGGCGCATCGCGGTGATGCGCAGGCCGAAGGCCAGCAGCGCGGCGGCCAGCGTGGCCGGCCAGCCGTGCAGCCCGGCCGTGGACAGGCCCGCCATGACGGCCGAGCCCAGCAAGGCGGGCACCGCGTAGAGCTGGCGGTCGTACAGCAGGGTGGGGATCTCGCCGGCCAGCACGTCGCGGATCACGCCGCCGCCGACGGCCGTCGTGACGCCGAGGATGGTGGCGTGCAGCGGGCTGAGGCCGTACTCCAGGGCCTTCTCGGTGCCGACGGCCGCGAACAGGCCGAGGCCGGCCGCGTCGAGCACGAGGATGACCGGCATCACGCGGGCCACGTGCGGATGCCAGAAGAAGACGATCACCGTGGCGGCCACCGGCACCAGCAC
>NZ_JBSFGJ010000826.1:0-1836 GCF_053596515.1 Nonomuraea sp. NPDC001684 | reverse complement strand
GCGGGCCAGCACGAGGATCGACAACGTGCCGATCAGCGCCGCGGCGAACCGCCAGCCGAACGGGTTGAGCCCGAACAGCCACTCACCGGCGCCGATCATCCACTTGCCGAGCGGCGGGTGCACCACGTACGAGGCGCACTTGTCGAGCGTCTCCTGCGTGCACGACTGCCAGATGTCGGTCTTCCCGGCCAGGATCGCCTTGTCCGCGTCCTTGATCGTGACGCGCTCGACGCCCCAGTTGATCAGGGAGAAGGCGTCCTTCATGTAGTAGGTCTCGTCGAAGACCACGGCCCGCGGGTGGCCCAGGTTGACGAAGCGCAGGATGCCGCCGAAGAGCGTGACCAGCAGCGGGCCGACCCACCCCCACAGGACGCTGCCACGCATGGGGGGGATCACCCGGTCACGCAGGGACCGCGTCTGCGATTGACTCTCGCCGACCTCCGGGTTGTCGTAGGCCTGGTACGGGGAATCGGTCACCGCCATTCGGACATCGTACGGGCCCCAAGCCGTTAGGTACTGCAAGAATCACGGTCTAATTGGTATGCCCTGCCACAATGGTCGGGTGACTGGAGAAGGCAGGTTGGTGCTGGCCGGAGCCCCCATCGGTCAGGCGGGTGACGTCTCGCCGCGGCTGCGGGAGGTGCTCGCCGACGCCGACGTGGTGGCCGCCGAGGACACCAGACGGCTGCGCAGGCTCGCCACCGAGCTGGGCGTGGAGATCAGCGGCCGGGTGGTGTCCTACTACGACCAGAACGAGGCGGGCCGCGCCCAGGAGCTGGTCGAGGCGCTGAGACAGGGCCGTACGGTCGTGGTCATCACCGACGCCGGGATGCCCGGGGTGTCCGACCCCGGCTACCGCCTGACCCACCTGGCGGTCGAGGCGGGCATCACGGTGACCGCGCTGCCGGGGCCGAGCGCCGTCACCACGGCCCTCGCCGTGTCGGGGCTGGCCAGCGACAGGTTCTGCTTCGAGGGCTTCCCGCCGCGCAAGACCGGCGACCGGGCGCGGCGGCTGTCCGCGCTGGCGGCCGAGGAGCGGACGATGGTCTTCTTCGAGGCCCCCCACCGGCTGGCCGAGTCGCTGGGCGCGATGGCGGAGGCGTTCGGGGCCGACCGGCCCGCCGCCGTCTGCCGCGAGCTGACCAAGACGTACGAGGAGGTGCGCCGCGGCAGTCTCGGCGAGCTGGCCGAGTGGGCCGCGGGCGGCGTCAAGGGCGAGATCACCGTGGTCGTCGCGGGCCGCGTGCCGGGGGCGGGCGAGCCCGACATGGACGAGCTGGTCGCCGAGGTCGACCGCCGCGTGGCGGAGGGCGAGCAGCGGAAGATCGCCATCGCCGACGTGGCCAAGGGCGCGGGCGTGCCGAGACGCGAACTTTATGACCTGGTGCACAAACGCATAGGGTGATCGACATGGGGGAGACGGCACGACGGCTGGTCCCGCCGTTCCAGGGGCGGCCCCTCTTAGGGTGGGCGGGGCCGCTGCTGGTCGCCCTCTTCGGCGGGTTGCTGCGGTTCGTCCGCCTCGGTGAGCCGAAGGCCGTGGTCTTCGACGAGACCTACTACGCCAAGGACGCCTGGTCCCTGCTCAGGTACGGCGTCGAGCGCGCCATGCTGGGCGACGCCAAGAACCCGATCGCCGACCGGCGGCTCATCGCCGGGAACCTGGACATCTTCCGCCAGTGCCCCCAGTCGTCCGACTGCGCCTCGTTCGTCGCGCATCCGCCGCTGGGCAAGTGGATGATCGCGGCGGGTGAGTGGCTGTTCGGGATGAACCCGTTCGGCTGGCGGTTCGCGGCGGCGCTGATCGGCACGTTGTCGATCCTCGTGCTGGCCCGG
>NZ_JBSFGJ010000825.1:0-1837 GCF_053596515.1 Nonomuraea sp. NPDC001684 | reverse complement strand
GCTCGTCTACTGCCAGACCCGGCTGCGCGCCACCGGGCACCGCTCGGCGTTCCCGATGCCGGGCTCGCCGTACACCAACTGGCTGACGCTCGGGTTCCTGGTGCTGGTGATCCTGCTGATGCCGTTCGCCGACCGCGATCAGCGGGTGGCCTTCTTCCTCATCCCGGCCCTGGTCGCGGGCATCGCGCTCGGCTGGCTGGTGGTACGCCGCCGCCGCCGGACGCGGGAGGCCGCGCGGGAGGCGGGTTAGTCTCGTCCGGGCAGGAGTCGCCGCTCGGGGGAGGCCACACTGGACAAGCTGGACGACACACTCGATCCCGCGCTCGGCCGGGCGGCGACCGCCGTCCCCGCCACCGAGCCACCGGACACCACCGGGCCCGAGCCCGCCACCATGTCCGCCACCGTGTCCGCCACCATGCCCCTCACCGTGTCCGCCGCCGAGCCCGACACCGGGCCCGTCACTGAGCCCGACACCGGGCCGTCCGGCGTGCCCGCCGTCGAGCCGTTGGCGCGGGTCGGGGTCGGGGCGGAGCGGCGGGGGCGGGGGCGGCAGGGGTGGCGGGTCGCGGCGGCGGCAGCGGCGGTGGGTGCCGCGCTCGCGCTGATCGGCGTGCCGCTGGGCGTCTACCCGAAGCTCGCCTGCGCCGTGCTCTCCCCCGGCTGCGGGCCGCTCCAGGAGCCGCGCGGCGACCTGCCGCGGCTGACCCGGCTGACGCCCGTCCAGGCCGCGCTGAGCGGCACGTACGTCGCGCTCGGCGACTCCTACTCCTCCGGCGAGGGCGTCTACGAGCAGGACGCCGGCCCGGTCAACGACGGCGCCGACCGCTGCCACCGCGCCCGCGGCTCCTACGTCCCGCTGGTGGCGAAGGCGCACCCGTTCACCGGCGGCAGCGCCTTCTACGCCTGCAGCGGCGCCACCACCCGCCAGCTCCTGTCCGGCCAGTACGGCCAGCGGCCCCAGATCACCCGGGTCGGCCCGTCGGCCAGCCTGGTGACCCTGAGCATCGGCGGCAACGACGCCGGGTTCACCGACGTCCTGACCGGGTGCATCGTCAAGCTGCCCTGGTCGTCGGCCTGCGTCGACCAGGACGCCACGGTCGCCCGGCGCATCGCCGAGCTGCGACCCAGCCTGACCAGGGTGCTCGGCGAACTGCGCGCCCGCGCGCCGGGGGCCCGGGTCATCGTCCTCGGCTATCCCAGGCCGTTCCCCGCCTCGCCCGTCCGCACGGTCGACAACCTGAGCGTGGCCGACCAGCGGTGGCTCAACACCGTCACGCGCAAGCTCAACGACACGGTGGGCGCCGTCACGGCCGAGCACGACCGCGGCCTGGCCGGCCTCGGCGCCCCCGGCAGCGTCGAGTACGTCGACGCCTACGAGGCGTTCACGGGCCACGAGGCCGGCACGCCGCAGCCGTACCTCAACAGCCTGGCCGTGGACATGGACCCGCTGACCGTCAACGCCCGCAGCTTCCACCCCACCGGCGACGGCTACCGCCGCTTCGCCGAGCTGATCAACCAGCAGATCGCCACCGGCCCCGGCCGCCCGCTGCACAACTACCGCCTCACCACCCCCTGAGCCGCGAGCGTCCCGCCCCGGCCTCACCGACACCCATCCCGACTGCCCCCTGCACGACGTCCAGCTCGAAGCTCCTGATCCGCGAGCGGGCGGCCCGCCCGCGGCTCGGAGACGGCCCGCCCGCGGCTCAGGGGTGGCTCGGTTATGGGCTCAGCGGCGGGCGCGTTCCTCGGCCAGGTGGAGGCCCGCCTCGATGACGGCGTTCATCACCGCCGCCAGCCGCTCCTCCCCCAGCTGGTGGCGCGGATGGCGACGCGGGCG
>NZ_JBSFGJ010000824.1:0-1841 GCF_053596515.1 Nonomuraea sp. NPDC001684 | reverse complement strand
TTCCTCGGCCAGGAGAGCGGCGGCGGCCTGCTGCACCGCCTGGGCGGCGGCCCGGCCAGCGAGTTCACCTTGCTCTGCGTGCCGTACGGCGGCGGTTCCGCGGCGGTCTACCAGCCGCTGGCCCAGGCGCTGGGCGACCGGGTCGAGGTGCTCTCGGTCGAGCTGCCCGGCCACGACCCCGCCAGACCCGACGAGCTGCCGCTGCCCCTGGAGGACCTCGTCGAGGCGTTGTCCGCCGAAGTGGCGAAGTCCTCGATCAGCCGTCCGGTGGCGGTGTACGGGCACTGCGTCGGCTCCGCGCCGGCCGTGGCGCTGGCCCGCAGGCTGGAGGCTGACGGCGTGCCGGTGCTGGGCGTGATCGCGGCGGGCAGTTTCCCGTCCGCCCGGCTGCCCGGCCTGGCCAGGAAGCTGTTCCGCGGCGACCGCCTGGTCTCCGACCGGCTGTTCCGCGACGCGCTGCGGGCGTCGGGCGGCCTGCTCGACGACATGGACGAGGCCGCCAAGGCGACCGCGGTGCGCGCGATGCGCCACGACTCCACGCAGGCGCAGGAGTGGTTCACCCGGGAGCTGGCCGCCGACGGCCCGCGGCTGGCGGCGCCGATCCTGTGCCTGGTGGGCGAGCGGGACCGGGCCACCCAGCTGCACGAGGAGCGCTACGCCGAATGGGGCGCCTTCGCGTCGAGGGTGGGGCACGCCGTGCTGCCCAGGGCCGGTCACTACTTCCTGCGCCATCAGGCCGAGCCGCTGGCCGCCCTGGTGTTCGGCCAGCTACGGCGCTGGTCGGACGGCGAGCTCCCGGATCCGGTGCGCCCGCCTGACCGGACCGGCCTGCGCTCCTTCTACACCGTCGCCGGCGGGCAGTTCGCGTCGGCGGTGGGCAACGCGCTCAGCGCCTTCGCGCTGGGCATCTGGGCCTACCAGCGCAGCGGCGAGATCCTGGACCTCGCGCTGGTCACGATGCTGGCGCAGATCCCGGCCGTGCTGCTCACCCCGCTGGGCGGCGCGCTGGCCGACCGGGTGGACCGGCGGCGGATCATGCTCGCCTGCGACGCCCTGTCCGGGCTGGCGATGGGGGCGCTGGTGCTGCTGATGGCGACCGGCCGGCTGGAGTTGTGGAACGTCTGTCTCATCGTCGCCGTCACCTCGATGGTCACGGCGTTCCATCAGCCCGCCTACCTGGCCGCGATCGCGCAGCTGGTGCCCAAGCCGTACCTGCCGCAGGCCAACGCCATGGCCAACCTGGGATTCGGCGCGGGCAACGTGGTGGCCCCGCTGGCGGGCGGGGCGCTGATCGGCCTGTTCGGGCTGTCGGCGGTGATCTCCATCGACGTGGCCACCTTCGCGATCGGCGTGGGGACGCTGCTCGCGGTCAGGTTCCCGAACCGGCTCTTCCACCGGCGGGAGGAGAGCTTCCGGGCGGCGCTGAGCGGCGGATGGCGCTTCATCCGCCGGCGGCGGCCGCTGCTGGTGATGGCGGTCTTCTTCGCGGTGGTCAACTTCTGCACCGCGCTGATGTGGGTGCTCATCACCCCGATCGTGTTGTCCATCGGCAGCTCGGCCGACCTGGGCGTGGTGACGGCCGCCGGCGGTCTCGGCGTGGCGGTGGGCACGGGCGTGATCCTGGTGTGGGGCGGCAGCCGCCGCCGGGCGACCGGCATGATCGCCTTCGTGATCGGCTCCGGGGTCGGTGTCGTCCTGATGGGCGCGTGGCCGGTCGTGGGGCTGGTCGCGGTGGGCCTGTTCGTCCGGCTGGCCTGCATGAGCATCGGCAACGCGCACTGGCTGTCGGTCATCCAGACCAAGGTGGGGCCGGACCTGCAGGGCCGGGTGCTGGCGGTGAA
>NZ_JBSFGJ010000823.1:0-1855 GCF_053596515.1 Nonomuraea sp. NPDC001684 | reverse complement strand
CTCGGGGGTCGTGATCCCTGCCGGGCTGGCGATGCTGCGCGCCCATGAGAACCCGATCCAGCCGATCACCCTGGGCACCGGACTGCGGATGATCGTCGGCCACGCGGCGCTGACCGCGGCCGCCGCCGTGCTGGCTCTGGGCCTGGCCGCGCTGGTCAGGCGGGCCGTCGTCGCCGTCGGGCTGGCGATCGTGCTGGTCGTCGTGCCGTACCTGCTGGCGACCGCGGGGCTGTCGCCATGGCTGCTGATGATCACCCCTGCCGCCGGGTTCGCGATCACGCAGAGCATCCCGGCGTTCGCGCATGTGGACGTGGACCCGTCACTGCTGGGGGGCTACTACCCGCTCCCACCATGGGCGGGTTTGACCGTGACCTGTGGATATGCCGTCGTCGCCTTGGGGGTGGCGATCGCCGTACACCGCAGAGAAGTGCCATTTGACGGCAAGCTCCCGCTCGCCCGCTGAGCCCGTGCCCGCCGTCGGTGCCGCTCCCGCAGGCCGGGGCGCGCCACCTGGGCGGCCGACCGGCGATCGCTCCGACGGGCGAAGGCGGTGTCGGGTGCGTGAGCAGGCGGCGTGCCGGAGGTGAGGCACGATGGCGGATGCCAGGGCGAGGGGGTGCGATGGGATGATGGGCCCGTTATGACCGCCTCCTTGCCGTTCCGTCTCGCCCGTGCCGCGGTGTTCGCCGTGGTCTGCGTGGCGCTGGGCGTGCTGGCGCACCTGTTCGGCGGGGGATCGGTCACGGGGCCGGTGGTGGCCGGTGGGCTGCTGCTGGCGTTCGGGGGCGGGGTCGTGGCCTCGGCGCGTGAGCGCACGCTGGCGGTGATCCTGCCGTTGCTGGCCGGCATGCAGGTGGTGCTGCATGTGCTGTTCTCCCTCAGCCATGCCGCGGACGCCTACGCCGCGCTCGTCCACGGCCATTCGGGACTGGTGCCCGGCGTCGGCATGCTCGTCACGCACGCCGGCGCCACCGGGCTGATCGCCCTGTGGCTGGCCCGCGGCGAGGCCGCTCTGTGGGGGCTGCTGCACCGCCTGGCCGCGCGGCTGTGCCGGGTCCTCCTGGCGCTCTACCCACGTCCGCCGCACGAGCCGGTCGTCGTGGTGACGGCGCCCGAGCCGGGCCGGCTGCGCTCGGCGGTGCTGGCACACGCCGCGCCCACGCGCGGTCCGCCGTTCACGCAGGTGATCGCTTTCTCCGGCTGACCCTCATGGCGAGGCTGGAGTACGTCGTCATGCCCGGCTCCGTCCGGGTTCGCGTGGCCGCCGACGTCGCGGCCGCGTCGAGCGCCCCTGCCTGATCCGCCTCCGGCGCGGTGGAAACGCCACCGCGCGCCGAGGCCTGCCTGGAAAGGCCCACCATGCACTCTCTCCGTTCGCGTTCTCCGCTTCTTCCCGCTGCGGCGCTGGCCGTGGCCGTGCTCGTGTCCGGCTGCGGCGGCCAGAGCACGACCGCGTCGACCGCGTCGGCGTCACCGGCGGTCGCCACCGCCGCCGCCACCCCTTCGCCCGCGCTGACCATCACCGACCCCTGGATCAAGACCGGCGGCAAGGGGATGACGGCCGCCTTCGGCACCCTGGTCAACAACACCGACGCGGAGCTGACGGTCGTCTCCGGCGCCTCGCCGCTGTCTCCGACGGTCGAGCTGCACGAAGTGGTGGACTCCGGGGGCAAGATGGTGATGCGCCCCAAGAAGGGCGGGTTCGTGGTACCTGCTCGCGGTTCTCACCAGCTGGCGCCCGGCGGCGATCACATCATGCTGATGGGGGTCACCGGGAAGGTGGAGCCCGGAGCCGAGGTGCCCTTCACCCTGACTCTCGCCGACGGTTCCACCCTCCAGTTCACCGCGATCGGCA
>NZ_JBSFGJ010000822.1:0-1869 GCF_053596515.1 Nonomuraea sp. NPDC001684 | reverse complement strand
CGTCGAGCGTCTCGTCGAGGTCGGCGGCGCGCCGTACGTCCACCCGCATCAGTGACCGCGGAGCAGCGGCGAACGGCGATCGGCGTCGCCGGAGAGCAGCGCGGCGTGCAGGCGGCGCAGTTCCGGGCCCGGCTCGATGCCCAGCTCGGCCACCAGCAGCTCACGCGCCTCGCGGAAGGCGTCGAGGGCCTCGTCCCGCCGCCCGCTGCGGTGCAGGGCGACCACGAGCTGCTCGCGCAACCGCTCACGCAGCGGGTGGGCGGCGACGAGGGTGCGCAGTTCGGCGGCGAGGCCGTCGTGGCCGAGCGCGAGCCGTACGTCGATCCACTCCGATCTGGCCACCGCCAGCTGCTCCTCCAGCTCGGTGATCCGCGGCGCCACGGCCCCGCTGAGCGGTACGTCCTCGGCCGGGGTTCCGCGCCACAACGCGACCGCGGCCGCGTACTCCCGCTCGGCCGCCACCAGGTCGCCGTTCGCCCGTTCCCTGCGCGCCCGGCGTACGCCCTCCTCGAACACCAGCAGGTCCAGACGCTCCGGCGGGACCTCGCAGGCGTACCCCGACCCCTCGGTCCCCAGCCACAGGCCGCTGCCCTCCAGGGAGCGGCGGAGCTGATGGACGTAGGTCTGGACGTTGGACAGTGCCGAGCGGGGCGGGTCGTCCCAGAGGGCGCCGATCAGGCGTTCGGTGGAAACGGTCGCGTTCGGGTGGAGCAGCAGGACCGCGATCACGGCCCGCTGCTTGCGGCTGAGACGGATCCGGCCGCCGGGACCATTGAGGCGAATGGTGCCCAGGATCGCGAAGTCCACCGGTCCTCCCTCGTGCCTGATCGGATGATCAGCTTTCCGGAAGGCAGTACATCTCTGGTGACACCCATTTGACAAACGCGGCAAGCCGGACGGTCAGCGATGGCCGGTGTCGGGCGCCAGTAGCCGTGATCGGCCCCGTGGCTGGTGGCGGTGTTCAGATGGGGCCGTTCGTCGGTCAGTTGGAGCGGAAGGCTTGCGAAGGGCTCGGGGACTGGTGTGGGCGGGTCTCCAAGTCGCACGTGGATTTCGCCGTCGAGCGAGATGAGGTCGTCGAGCGTGCGGCGAACGATCCGTGTGATCGGCTGAGTGAAGAGGAGCATGAGCCAGGCCGAGACCCGGATGGGGAGGGCCAGCCTCTCGTCGCTGAGCGCACGTCGGAGAAGTTCCAGGCGGCGGCGCTGAGACGAGGGCGGAGCCTCAGCAGTGCCTTTTGGGTTCGCGTGTCGTAGAAACCGTCGCGCCGCAACAGCCACCGACAGACCAACAAACCACTACTGGCTCGTGCGGGGGAGGCGATTCACCCTCACGGGTGATCAATCGTCCTGGAGGCCAGCAGAAGGTACAGGTATGGCGATCAAGCTCTTGCACGCGGCCCCGGCCAGCAGTGACACCGCACAACCTGCCTCACGCTGGGCGCTCCGTACCGCCTACGCGCTTCCGTGGCTGCTGCTTCCCACGTGCCTGTGGAGGTTGCCGTTCGCCTTTCACTTCGACATGGGCCAGCTCGACGACGCGCCTGTGTCACCGTTGTGGATCAGCATCCCCTATGTCTTCGGGCTCAGCGTGCTCACCGAGTTGGCGGCGCTGCTCAGCATCGGTCTGGTGCGCGGCTGGGGCGAGGTGCTGCCGAGCTGGATCCCGGTCATCGGCGGCAGACGTGTGCCGCCCATGGCAGCGGTCGTCCCTGCCGTGGCCGGTGGGCTGCTCTTGACCGCGGTCTCGGTCTGGATGGCGCTCTCCTGGGTCGGCGTCGCCGGCAGCGTGGCGTACGAGAATGGCTGGTGGCAGGCGCTGGCGATGGTGTCCATCACCCCGACGGCGCTGTGGGGCCCGATATTGCTC
>NZ_JBSFGJ010000821.1:0-1875 GCF_053596515.1 Nonomuraea sp. NPDC001684 | reverse complement strand
GGTGACCCCGTTCGCCGGGCGCACGGTCGTGCTCCGGCCGTTCAGCCCGACGGCCAGGACCGCCACGACGACGGCCATCCCGGCGGCCAGCACCACCGCCATGACCGGCGGCCGGGCACGCCGCCGTAGCGCCCGGTCGGCCAGGTCGTGCGGCAGCCGCGCCTCGTCGGCCCACTCCTCCATGGTGTCGCGAAGCAGCCGGTTCATGTGGTGACCTCCAGTTCCGCAGCCAGTTCCGGGGCGATCTGCCGCAGCCGGGCGAGCGACCGGAACGTGGTGCTCCGCACCGTGCCGACCGAGCAGGACAGCATGGCGGCGATCCGGTCCTCCGGCAGGTCCTCGAAGTAGCGCAGCACCAGCACGGCGCGCTGCCTCGGGGTGAGCCGGGCCAGGGCGGCGCGCAGCACCATGCGCAGGTCGCTCTGGTGCGTGCCGTCGGCCCCCGGCCGGTCGGGCGGCTCGGCCTGGACCACCTCGCCGCGCCGCCCGATCGCCCGCCACCAGTTCACCTGCTGCCGGTACATGATCTGCCGGACGTACGCCTCGGGGGCGTCCACCTGCCGCCATCGGGCCGCCAGCTTGGCCAGCGCCGCCTGCACGAGATCCTCGGCCGCGTGCTGGTCGCCGCCGCTGAGCATGAACCCGAGCCGCATCAGGGCAGGAGAGCGCGCCGAGACGAACTCGCGGAAGCCTTGCTCGTCCGCAGGGTCCACGACCACCTCCAAACGTGTGAATGACACCCCTGAGACGCGCGCGGGGCACTCCCGCTATGCCTGTCCGGCCGGACGATTCTCGGGCGGCCCCCGGTCAGCGGCCGGCCGCCTTCAGGTCGATCACCACCTGGGTGCCCTGCGCCGTCCGGAACCAGACCACGCCCTCCGGGGTGTGCAGCGTGGGCGGAGCCTTGTCGCCCCTGCGCGTCGGCACGGGGAAGAGCCGGCCGGTGCGCTTGGTGGCGACGTCGTGCAGAGCCAGGGCGCGGCCGCCGGCGTCCCCCTGGTTGAGCAGGACGAAGCGGCCGGAGATCAGCGTTCCCGTGGCGTTCCCGGGCAGGTCCCGGCGGTCCGTCCCGTCGCGCCGCCAGGCCGTCGTCCTGTCGAGGCACCACACCGGGCCGCAGTCGGCCCACGACGAGCGCTTCTTGGCCGGGACCGCGTTCCTGGACCGGCCGGTGAGCACGTTCTTCAGGTGCTCCAAGGGCCGGGCGACGGGGTGGTCGACCGTCGGGTCGTGCGCCGGCCATCCGGCCCAGGGCCACTCGACCAGGTAGAAGCCCTTCGTCCCGCTGACCAGGGACACGTTCCCGCCCTTGAGCGGGGCCCGGTAGACGCCGCCGTCGGCGGGCGACCACACGGCCATGCCGCCGGCGATGGCCAGCTTCTTGAGCCCGGTGTAGGCGTTGTCGCTGGACAGCACGGCCCGCAGCGCCGCGATCCGCTGCGGGACGCCCCCGGTGACGGGCACCGCCCAGATCTCCGACCGGTCGTCCCGGAGCGCCGACCACGCCAGGTAGCCGTCGCCGAAGACCAGCGGCTCGTTGGTGACCTTGACGTCCCGCAACTGCGCGATCTGGGTGAACGCGCGCTTGTCGAGGTCGTACGACCAGATGCCGTCGAGCCGGTTCCCGGTGAGCCCCCGGCCGGCCACCACCCGGTCGGCGACGAACACGTCCGGCACGAAGACCCGGCCGCCGGGGCCGGTCGCCGGGATCTCGTGCACCGCGCCCGGCCACACCTGCTCGACCGGCGGCGACAGGCGGCCGGCGGCCGCCGCAGGGGCCGCGGCGGACGGCGGCGCGGAGCCGATCGTCCGGGTGCCCAGGACGGTGACGCCCACCACGGCGGCGGTCGCGGTCGCCACCGCCACCGGCGCCCA
>NZ_JBSFGJ010000820.1:0-1897 GCF_053596515.1 Nonomuraea sp. NPDC001684 | reverse complement strand
GGACCGTCACCCGCAACTCCCCGAAACGCCGCGATCGTCATGCGGAACGGTTCCCGTCGCCGGATCCCCTCAATGTAGGACCCGGCGACCTGGCGGGACGTGCTGTGGGGCGTCCTCGACCCGCTCATGGGCACGTGGGCATCCGCGCTGGCGCTGGGCATGCCGCTGTACGGCCTGTACGGCGTCGCGGTGCAGCCGTTCGTGTGGCGGGCCAACCTGCGGGCCGGCGGCGCGAACGCCTACGGCGTCATCCACGTCACCTCGACGGCCGCCGCGCTGGCGGCGATCCCGGTCGGGCTGGCGCTGATCGCGCTCGGCCTCTACATCGGCCCCCCGCTGCTGCGCCTGCGCGCCCGGTGGGCCGGCGCGCTGCTCGGGCCGTCGCGCAGGGCCGCGCTGGAGCAGCGGGTCGAGACGCTGGTGGAGACGCGCGCCGACAGCGTCGACTCCCAGGCCGCCGAGCTGCGCAGGATCGAGCGCGACCTGCACGACGGCGCGCAGGCCCGGCTGGTCGCCCTGGGCATGGGGCTGGGCCACGCCGAGCGGCTGTTCGACGAGGACCCGGAGGCGGCCCGCGCCCTGCTGGCCACGGCCCGCGAGTCCTCCTCCAAGGCCCTGGACGAGCTGCGCGACCTGGTACGCGGCGTGCATCCGCCGGTCCTGGCCGACCGCGGCCTCGCCGACGCGATCCGGGCCCTGGCGCTGGACTGCCTGCTCGACGTCGAGGTCACCGCCGACCTGGCCGGACGGCCCGCGCCGCCGGTGGAGTCGGCCGTCTACTTCGCGGTCAACGAGCTGCTCGCCAACACCAGCAAGCACGCCGGGGCGGCGACGGTCCAGATCACGCTCGCCTACCGGCACGGGATTCTGAGCTGCGACGTCGTGGACGACGGCGGCGGCGGCGTCGATCCGGCCGACGGCACCGGGCTGCGCGGCATCCAGAGCCGGCTGGCCGTCTTCGACGGGACGATCGCCGTCGACAGCCCGCCCGGCGGGCCCACCCGGGTGCATCTGGAGGTGCCGTGCGCGATCAGGTCCGAGTAGTCGTCGCCGAGGACCTGTTCCTCATCCGGGACGCGCTGGTCCGCATGCTGACCGAGCACGGCTTCACGGTCGTGGCCGCCGTCGACAACGGGCCGTCCCTGCGCAAGGCGCTGGCCGACGAGCGGCCGGACGTGGCGGTCGTCGACGTGCGGCTGCCGCCGTCGTTCACCGACGAGGGGCTGCAGGCCGCGATCCAGGCGCGCCGCGACCGGCCCGGCTTCCCGGTGCTGGTGCTGTCGCAGTACGTGGAGCAGCTCTACGCCCGCGAGCTGCTGGCCGACGGCGCGGGGGCGGTCGGCTACCTGCTGAAGGACCGGGTGGCCAACACCGGGCAGTTCATCGACGCGGTCACCTCGGTGAGCCGGGGCGGCACGGCGATGGACGCGCAGGTCATCGCCAAGCTGCTGACCCGCGGCGACGCGCGTGGCCGCACCGGCGAGCTGAGTCCGCGCGAGCGGGAGGTGCTGAGCCTGATCGCCGCCGGGCGGTCCAACACGGCGATCGCGCACCAGCTCGTGATCTCCGCCAGCGCGGTCAACAAGCACATCTCCAGCATCTTCGGCAAGCTCCAGCTGCCCGAGTCCGAGGACGACAACCGCCGGGTCCTGGCCGTCCTGGCCTATCTCAACCGCTGACCGGGGCGCGGCGGGCGTAGTCGCCGATGGCGGGCCGCAGCAGGTCGTAGGCCTGCCGCGCGGTGCGGGCGAGGGCCGCGAAGATCTGCTCGGACTCCTCCCCCGCCAGGACCCGGCGCTGGGCCTCGTCGAACAGCAGCCGCTCCACCCCGGCGAGCGCGGCGGCCACCAGGCGGGGCGTGACGCCGCCGTCGCCGGTCTCCTCGGCCAGGACGGCG